>NZ_LZIE01000057.1:0-8473 GCF_001667155.1 Mycobacterium sp. 852002-53434_SCH5985345 | reverse complement strand
ATCCTGCGGGACATCTGCGACGCCGGCGCGGTGGCGCGACTAGAGCACCGCGGCTTGATCCAAATGCTCGCCGATGGCTCGCACACGTTGGCTCATCTGAACGACCCGGTCATCGGTGAGGTGGCGCTCCGGCACGCCGGCGTCGTGCGGTCACGGCACCTCAACGGCCGCCTGGCACAAGGTCTTCAAAAGCACTCGCAGGCTGGACCCCGACGCGCGCGGTCGCCAGACCTGCGCAGCCGAACCCGGCTGGCGCAGTTCATGGTGCGAAGCGATCTGGACCCAGACCTCAATGTGGTCATCGAGGCCGCGGCGGACGCACTGGCAATGTCGGACATCGCGCTGGCCGAAGAACTTTCGAGATTCGCGGTCGACCGCGACGCAGGCTTACCAGCCGCAATGGTGCTTGCGGAGGCGATAAGTTGGCGGGGGCGCGCCGACGAGGCCGAGATCGTTCTTGTCGACGCCAAGCCTGACGATGCCAACGAGTCGCTGATCGTGCAGTGGATGTGTCGGCGGGCTGCAAACTTGTTCTTCGACTGTGGGCACATCGAGCAGGCACGGGCATTACTGGCCGACGCGAAACATCGCGCCAGGTGTGGTGAAAGCGCGAGTCTGGTTACAGCCATCGAGTCGGCATTCGCGTTCTTTACCGGCGACGTCGCCACGGCGATCGAGCGAGGGTTGCCGCTGTGCGCAATCGGTCAGCCAAGTTCGACGGTCCTATGGGCTATCACGCCGACGACATGGGCGTTGGCGCTGGTTGGCCGGACTCGCGAAGTGCAGGAGATAGCTGACCAGGGGGAGGCGACGACGCACGGCCGTCTGGGCCCATATCGATTCGTCAGCGGGCTGGCTGAGGTTGCGGCGTTGACGGCCGCTGGTGAGTATCCGGCAGCCGAACGTGTCTGCCAGCGCTACGCCGCCATGACCGCCGGCTTGCCCGAGGCAGATGCCATGGTGCAGGCGATGCTGGGCTTGGTGCACCTGGCCCGCGGCGCACTTCCCGCCGCGCGCGCCGTCCTACACGACTCGACATCGGTTTTGTCGCACGAGTTTCCAGCAGGGCTGTTGCTGCTGGTGGCGGCTTGGTGGACGCAGGCAGAAGGGGCTCACAGTGACGGTGCGGCGGCCGCCGCAGCGTTGGCCAGTGCGGAGAGAGCTTATGGACCGCATGTCGCGGTGTTTCTGCCCGAACTCGAACTCGCCCGGGCCTGGGAACGCGCATCTGTGGGCGAGACGGCGGCCGCCCGAACGCACGCGGTGCAAGCGGCGCAGATCGCGGAGAACGGGGGAATGCATGCGATCGAGTTGCAGGCACGTCATACGGCGGTGCGCTTCGGCGATTCGTCGCACGCCACGCGGTTGGAGAAACTCGCCACAATCTTGAACACGCCGTTGGCGGAGGCGATCGCCGGCCATGCCCGCGCCCTGGCGCGCCAGGACGGCGATCTACTCGACGCTGCCGCGCGGCGATTCGTCGAACTCGGCGCGTTGGCCCTCGCCGCGGACGCGTCTGCCCAGGCGGCCGGTGAACACGCTCGGCTCGACGACCGGGGCAAGGAAGTCGAGTCGTCGATCTGGGCATACCGGCTGGCGGGCCAATGCGGTTTGCGCACACCGGCGTTCGAGGCCGCGGCGCGGCCGCTACCGTTCAGCGGTCGCGAGCGCCAGATCGCGATGCTCGTCGTCGCCGGTTTGTCCAACCGCCAAATCGGTGACCGGTTGTTCATCTCGGTGCGGACGGTGGAAGGACACCTGTACCGTATCTTCGCCAAACTCGGCATCACCAATCGTGATCAGCTCATTGACCTGATAAACCGGGATGAGTCGGACCTCCACGCATCGCCGGGACAAGGTGACGAGGCATTTAATGACAAGCCGCATGACCGCCACGCGGCCGGCTAGGACCCGCGAAGGCGCGTCGCCGCGCGGAAAGGCCACTCGCACAGTGCGAAACCGAAGTCACATCGTCCTGTGACCGATTACCGCGAACGAGGGGTTCGCGCCGAACTTGCGGGCGCGACCTCAACGCGGTGGATGTCTGCCGCACTACTCTAAGTAGGCGCGTTCACCACTCAACTCACGTCAATCCGGCCACCATGTCAGGTCGGGGGACCATACGCTCCCGCGCATGACATTCAGTCGGGAGGGCAAGGCCGGTTGGTCCCGCAAGACCCTGGATCACGATCCGAAACCACTCGGATCCGCCGAAGCGGTTTGGACGAGGTGTGTTTGGGTCGCAGGAGGCACCCTGCCCTCTTGCTGGTTCGCGACGGGCGGCGCTTGGCGCCGTTTGACGGCTATCGCGCCCGACTCCGGTCAGCCGCCCAGACGCGGGCCCCTGCCAGCACTGGAAACCCCAAACCTGATGGTGCAGAACTACCTTGAGCGACTGAGGAGCTCACCGTGACTGGGCCCTCGCTCACCGCTTTGCTCCAGGAGCGAGCGAGCCGGCAGCCTGATGCGGCCGCTTATACGTTCATCGAATACGACGTCGACCCGAGGGGGATCGCCGAAACACTCAGCTGGCGGCAAGTCCAGCAACGAGCGCAGGTCGTTGCTGACGAGTTGTCGATGTGCGGTTCGAATGGGAGTCGGGTCGCAATACTGGCCCCCCAGGGGCTCGAATACATCGTTGCTTTCCTGGGTGCAGTCCAAGCCGGAGCGATCGCGGTTCCGTTGCCGATCCCGCAAGTAGGTCTCCACGACGAGCGTGTGTCCGCCGTGTTGCGCGACTGCGCGCCTTCGGCGATTCTCACCACGTCTTGCGCCGTTTCTGAAGTAACAAAGTATGCGGAGAGCTTCAACGGCGGGACGGCCCCGTTATTGATTGAGGTTGATTCGCTGGATCTAGATGTCCCTCGGCGGCCCCAGCCCGTGCACTGCCCGCCCTCGCGGCCCGCGTATCTGCAGTACACATCGGGCTCTACCCGCGCGCCCGCCGGTGTCGTCGTGACGCACAAGAACGTTGTCACAAATGTCCAGCAGGCATTCGCCGACTTGATCGGGGAAACGGGAGCGGCCGGGATGAGGCTGGTTTCCTGGTTGCCGTTCTACCACGACATGGGGCTGCTGCTGGGGGTATGCGGGTCCCTGGTGACCGGGCACAGCGCGGTATTGATGAGCCCATTTTCCTTCCTGCGCAGACCGGTTCGTTGGATGCAAATGCTCGCCGCCGATCACCCGACGCTCTCCGCCGCGCCAAATTTCGCTTTCGATTTGGCAGTGTGGCGAATATCGGACGAGGAGATGGCCGGCCATGACCTCGGCAACGTGCTCGGGATCGCCAGCGGCGCAGAACGGGTTCACGTCGCCACCGTCGAGCGGTTCATGCACCGCTTTGCCCGGTTCGGTCTCAAAGACACGGCGATACGGCCGTCGTACGGGCTCGCGGAGGCAACGGTGTACGTGGCCAGTGCCGACGCAGGGCGCCCGGTGAAAACCGTCCGATTCGACAACGAAAAACTGTCCCGCGGCTACGCCAAGGCTTGTGACACCGCCGGCCGCGGTGTACACCTGATCGGTCACGGTACTTGCCGCTCGACCGTTCTGCGGATCGTCGACCCGGAAGGCGGAACCGAGAATCCGGCCGGAAAGGTCGGCGAAATCTGGGTTCACGGCGACAACGTCGCAAACGGATATTGGCAGAAGCCCGATGAAACCCTGGGCACCTTCAGCGCGAGTCTGGTCAGCCCGGGGCCCGATACCCCGAAAGCCCCTTGGTTGAGAACCGGGGATTTAGGGGTCATCTCGGATGGCGAGCTGTTCATCATCGGCCGGATCAAGGATCTGTTGATCATCCACGGGACCAACCACTACCCGGATGACATCGAAGCCACCATTCAACAGGTAACGAAGGGACGTGTCGCAGCTATCGCTGTGCCGGCTGACGGAACGGAGCGGCTGGTCGCTGTTGCCGAGGTGAGAATGCGGGACACGCTCGACGACCAGATGCAGGAGCTCAGCTCGCTGAAGTGCCAAGTCATTTCAGCGATATCGAACGCGCACCGCCTGCGGGCCGCCGACATCGTCTTTGTGACACCCGGTTCCATTCCAACTACGACCAGCGGCAAAGTTCGGCGCACCGCCTGCGCCAAGCTCTACCAACGGGCTGAATTCGACCGTCTGGACGCGATGCCATGAAGGCAACCTTTGGTCAGGCCGTCGAATTGCGAGAGTGGCTGATCGACTGTGCGGCAACAGCCCCTGGCTTCCAGCCTGGCTCGGCGCCGATCTCTCGTTGTACGACCTCGGGTTAAAGGTCCCGTGCCGCGGCTCGGGTTCGGCAGGTCACCCGCGGTGGCCTGCCGTCCGGCTGCGCAGATCGTAGTTGATTCGACACCGCCCCCAGCGTTCCGTCGCCCTGGTCCCCAGGACTCCGTCAGCCGGGTGGTCGCTACGCGTTGCGGCGTGCGGAGAAAGCCTACGAATCCGATCTTGCGGTGTTCGTGCGAGACGGAGCGGGATGCACGTGGCGGAGAACCGGGTACTCGCCTTCACCCGTCGTGGTCGCGAGATCGCCGACCGGTGGTCATCTCCATGCGCACCGGCGGAGGAACCCACACCTGACGATCCAAGATGCGTCTTGACCCAACACTATTCACCGACGTTTGGGCCTCATCCCAATAATCAGCGCGCGGCTGCCGCGTGGTTCGCCCAGAAGTCAATAAGCGGACCTCGTCAATCGAGACCCGAACGATGCCCCTGCACACCCTTAGCAGGGATTTCGGTGCGAGCTACGAGTCCAGCGCCCCTTCGGGCATCCTTCCGATGATCGGTGATCGCCCGAGCGCCTGGTGACACTTACGGTCAAGGACACGGCGACTGAGCCCTCACACGCACTACCGGCTCGGCCACTACTCGATCTCTGCGCGAGCACCACCTGAGTCGGATCAATCGGTTCATGACGTTCGCTCGAGGAACCATAAACTCCCGCCCATGACATCCTGCCTAGCGGGTATGCCCGGTTGGCCCCTCGTGGTTGTGAATTACGACTTGGACCGCGCGGAACACGCTAAACGCATTACACAAGAATGCTTTTGGGGTTTCTCGCGATCCGAAGCCTTTCGCCCGCGAGTCGATTCCGTGCGTCTGACGCGACAGAGCACGTCTCGGCCGACCCACTCCACGGTGGGACGATCGGCCGGACGGTCCGGTGCAGTGGATCGCGCTTCGGTGATCTCAGCCCGGATGGCTTGTCTTATGAGCTCGCCGGCTCCGCAGCAGTTTCGCCCACGACCAGATGCGAACAGGTGACCGGTTCGAGTATGCGATCCCCTACGACGTTTCCAGAGGTTGAAATCATGTCTCAGAGGCAACGAGTGGCCGACCACATCGTCGGGTACCTCGCGGCAATCGGAGTCGACCACATCTTCGGCGTCGACGGCTGCAACATCGAGGACCTTTACGACGCGGCCGGCTTGCGCTCGGACATCAGCGCCGTGTTGGCCAAGCATGAGTTCTCGGCAGCCGCAATGGCCGACGGATACAGCCGCAGCGGTGGCGCTCTGGGTGTGATGGCAGCGACATCCGGAGGGGGTGCACTGAATCTGATTCCCGGCCTCGGAGAATCGTTTGCCAGCCGGGTTCCGGTACTGGCATTGGTGGGTCAGCCGTCGACCGCGACGGACGGCCATGGCGGCTTCGAGGACACCAGCGGCCGCAACGGCTCGCTGAACGCCGAGGCGCTGTTTTCCGAGGTGTCGATATTCTGCCGACGGGTGCTGGACCCCGCCGAAATCGCCCACGCTCTGCCGACTGCCGTGGCGGCGGCGAGCACAGGTGGCCCCGCGGTATTGCTGCTACCCAAAGACATTCAGAAGGCGTCCGCCCCGTCCAACGGTCACGTGAATGGATATGCGGCCGAGCGGGTCCCTGCTATCGGTGACCCGCAGCCGATCGTTCAAGCGCTGCGGGGGGCGAACGGGCCGATCACCATCATCGCGGGTGAGCAGGTAGTCCGTGACGATGCACGAGCCGAGCTGGCGGTACTGCGCGCGGTGCTTCGCGCGCGGGTGGCGTGTGTTCCTCATGCCAAAGACGCCGCCGGCACACCCGGCTTCGGTTCCTCGTCGGCGCTTGGGGTGACCGGGGTCATGGGCCACCCCGGTGTGGCGGAAGCAGTGGCCGGGAGCGCCCTGTGCCTGGTAGTCGGGACTCGGCTGCCGGTGATCGCGCGCGCCGGCCTTGACGATGCGCTGGCCACCGCACAGACGGTCTCGATTGGGTCTGAGCCACCGTACATCCCGTGCCCGCACGTCGACAGCGACGACCTACGTACATCTTTGCGAATGCTGACGAGTGCACTCACCGGTCGGGGGCGGCCAAGAGGGGTTAGGGTGCCAGACGCGATATGGCGCACGGAACTGACTCCGCCACCATTCGACGGTCCGGGGATCCGCTACCGGGACGCCATGAACGTCCTCGATCGCCTGCTACCTGGTGACGTCGACATTGTCGTTGACGCCGGCAATGCCGGCGCCGCGGCGGTCCATTACCTACCTGTGCGACGCACGGGCAGGTTCACGGTCGCGCTCGGCATGGGCGGCATGGGATACAGCTTCGGCGCAGGTATCGGGATGGCGTTCGCCCGCGGCAAAGATGAGACACGGCAAGGGCGTGTCGTGGTGATCGCGGGCGACGGTGCCTTCTTCATGCACGGCATGGAGGTGCACACCGCAATACAGTACCGGCTACCGGTGACATTCGTCTTGTTCAATAACAACGCCCACGCGATGTCTGTGACCAGCGAAGGGCAGTTTCACCGCAATGGCCGCAGTGATAACCGGTTCACGGCGAGTCAGCTCGGGGCCGGCCTCGCGGCTATGTTCCCCGGGCTTCCAGCGGTCGATGTGACGGACGCCGACGACTTCAGCGCGGCGATTCGCCGGGCGCTGCGGCTCGATGGTCCGTCGGTCGTCAGCCTCGAATGCTCCGCTGACGAAATGCCGCCCCTTGCCACATTTTTCGGGCCATCAAAAGTTAAAACCGTTGTTTGCCAAGACGTACAAAGGAGACCACAACCGATGTCGTTCCAGCCCTCGACGACATGGCCTCCCATGCCGGCGTCACCGCACGTCCGATGCCCACATCGGCCTAGATAGGAAGTTCGTCGTCATTATGCTCAATTACGGTACGCAAGCCGACGTCCTGGGACCTTTGACGGCCGCTCAGCGGGCGATCTGGACCGCTCAACTACTTCAGCCCGACGTTTCTTACAACTTCGGCGGTTACGTCGCGATCGATCACGATGTCGACATCGAGAGGCTCACCGCCGCTTGCCAAGCCGCAGCACGGCGGTTCGGCACACCCTGCGCCCGCCCATCTCTCAATGACGGCGAACCGGTCTTCGTCGTCGACCGCTCGATTCCGCAGACACTGCGCTGCATCGATCTGCGCGTCGAGAGTGACCCGGCGGCCGCCGCGATCAGCTGGATGAACAACGACTACCGCCAGCCGTTTGACCCGCTTCGCGACCGGCTGTGCGACTTGGCTTTACTGCGGATCACCGACAATCTGTCGTACTTCTATTTGCGGGGGCACCACGTCCTCTTTGACGGGTATGGGGCAAATAATTTCATGCGGCACATCGCTGCCGTCTATTCAGGGTCCGTTCCCGACACCGTCGAAGTCGTCGACTTCTCCGAGTTTGCGCTTATTCGCACGGCGGATCTGAAGTATCAGGAGTCGTCGCGCTGTGCTGCCGATGCTGAGTACTGGAAAACGGTGGTGCGCGGACCACTGGACGTCACCGACCTGGCGGGTGCGCGAAGGTCGATCGCGCCACGCCACCCGATAGTGCATGAGCTGGTCTGCAAGCGCAGCGTGTCGGAAGACAAGCAGGACCGATTCGATGTCCCAAGGGCTGTCGCCACATTGGCGGCTTTCATCGCAAAAACGACGGGGCGTCAGAACGTCTCCATGTCGCTTGCGGTTTCGGCCCGCACGACCGCCGCGCTGAAGAGATGTGCGGGTATGGTGTCGAACCTCTTGCCACTGCCCGTCTGCGTCGATGACGGCGAGAGCATCGGTGCATTGACCGATCGGGTCGGCACGAATTTGATTGGGGCGCTGCGGCATCAACAGTTCCGGCGCTGGCCAGATTTGATTGTCGATGCTGCCCGCCTTGACATGAACGTCGAGTTCGGGCCGGTGATCAACGTGATGGCCTTCGCCGAGCCATTTCGTTTCGGACCTTCGGAAGTGACTTACGAGGTCTTCAATTTCCCCGTGCAAGACGTTGCGTTCAACATCTATCCGAGAACGGTCGACGGTAGGCCCCGAATCCAGTTCGCGTGGAACCCCGACCGTTACAACGCCGACGAGATGGCCAGGCACATCGCCCGTCTCGAATCGCTTCTTGACCGCCTTTTGGTGGCCGATTCGTCGGTGGTGGTGGGTGAGGTGGCGTTGCTGGATCGCGGTGAGCGTGAGTTGGTGTTGTCGGGGTGGTCTGGTGCTGGGGTGGGGG
>NZ_LZIE01000056.1:0-99600 GCF_001667155.1 Mycobacterium sp. 852002-53434_SCH5985345 | reverse complement strand
GTCCCTCCCACCCTGGCAGGGAGCACCCGTGAACGCCGCCACCACCGCCATCGTCGACCTGCTGGCCGAGCTGGCCGCCAACACCCCGGCGCTGCCCCGCGCGGCCTGCCGCCGACACCGGCAGATCTTCGACAGCACCGAGCCCGACGACATCGCCACCGCCACCCAGATCTGCCAGCACTGCCCCGAGCTGGCCCCCTGCCGGGAATGGGCCGACACCCAGGCACCCCGCACCCTCACCGGCGTCGTCGCCGCTGTGGACCGCACACCCGGCTACGCCCGACGCCGCACCACCAAGAAGGAGAACACCGAATGACCGAATACCTGCCCGGCGACCGGCTGCCCGACGCGCCGTGCCTGCTGCCCACCGAAGCCAGCGCCGGATACGGCTACATCGCCGAAACCGGCGAGAACGCCATCACCCTGACCCTGCTCGACCCCACCGTCGGGCCGGTCAACATCGCGATGACTCCCGACCTGGCCATGCTGGTCGCCGGGACGCTGGCCGCGTCATGTGTGCGGCTGCGCAGGCTGGCCGCACCCCAGGAAGGCGGCCAGCAATGATCGACGACGACAACATCGGCCCGATCAAGCTGCCGCGCGAGCTGCTCACCATCACCCCGGCGGCGCCCGACGGCCTGCAATTCGCCTACCAGCTCGCCCCCGACGGCACCGAGCTGATCGCCCTGCTGATCACCGACCCCCGGCTCGGCGCGGTGCGGCTGCTGCTCACCGTGGACGGCGCGCGCGTGGTGGCCGCCACCCTGGCCGCGATGCTCGACCAGCTTCCCGAGCTGCGCGACGAGTGGCGCATTTCAGGGTTGAATTGACAGCTACAGGAAGGAACTTCGACCATGCTCGACACCATCGGCGCCCACGTCCGCAGCGACCCTCGCGGCTGGTTGCGCTTCGCATCGCTGCCCGCCGATCTGCAGGGGGTGGGCGGTGCTGTTTGCTGGTCGGCGGTTTGCTGTGGAGAAAATGTGGAGAGTTTTCTCCACGTGGCCCCCTCCCGGGTCGCGTCAATAGCCCAGCAATATATAGGTTCTCTATAGAGGCTGATAGAGCAGTTATTAGGGTACCCATACTCTCAAGTAGAGGTTGAGATTTTGAGACCGATTTTTGGAGGGGCTGTGGAGAAAGTTCTCCACATCTCCACATCGTCTCCACATTGCTGGGGCGCGTCACGCGATCACCCACTGACCGGTCTCGCCGTCGTGTTTGACCACCTTGTTGACGGCCAACTGGGTCAGCACGGTGGTGATCACCGACCGGTCCCGGCTGTACGCCTGCCGCCGCAGCTCGCCCTCCGACAGCCCGCCGTCGGACTCGGTGACCTGCCTGACGATCCACGCCGCGACCCGGCTGGCCCGCTGGCTGGCCCGAAACGTCTTCTCCTCGTCGGCGGCCTGGTTGAAGATGCCGCGCACCATGCCCAGTTGGGCGGCCTCCTCGGCCTGGGCCTCGGCCAACCGCTGGGCCACCTGCTCGCGGGTGCGCGTCGACACCGCTGCGGCGATGCCCGACAGTTGCCAGTCCTCCTCGGTCATGGTGAGCCGCCCGTCGAGCAGTGCCAGCGCGTAGGCGAATTTCTCCCGCACGAACAGCGCGTGCCCGTCGAGGGCGTCGGTTTCTCCCCGCATCGCCTTGGCCCGCTCGGACAGGATCACATGCCGTGCGGTGTCGGGAATCATGATCTCGCGCGACTGGGCCAGCTCCAGATAGTTGGGCAGCGTCAGCGAGGTCGGCGTCCAGTGCGGCGGGTCATCGGTGATGCGCGCGTCGGTGCCGGGGAACCACTGGAACCGTTGCGGGGTGCCGCCGCCGTGATCGCCCAGCAGGGCACCGGCGCGCGCGGGCTGCACCGACAGCACCAGTGTCATCCGGTAGCTGCCGCTGCGCAGGTGGATGTCGCGGCCCTTGGTGACGTAGGAGAAGCCGAGGGTCTCCCCCGAGAACGCCGAGCGCAGCACCGCCATCGTGGTGGATCCGGTGCGACTAGCCAGCGCGGTGGCGGTGTCGATTTCGTCGGCGACGAACATCACCGACTCGCGCACCCCGTCGAGGTGCTCGTCGTCGGGCTTGTGCTGGTAGGCGGCGATCATGCCCTCACCGGAGCCCAGGTTGCGCACCGGCACGCCGCCCAGCGGGACCAGGTGGCGCGCGGTCGCCGAGGCGGCCCCCTTGCCGCCGCCCGATACGGCGGCGACGGCGGCGAACCAGTTGAGGCTGCCGGGCCCGCCGATGATGGGGGGCAGCACAATTCGCGGCGTTGCCAGTGCCAGCGCACGAGCGGCGCAGTGCGCCAGCACCGCCCAGGGCGGGCACATACGCGCCAGCGCGGCGTTCTGGATGGTGCGCAGGGATTCCCTTGCGGTCCAGAACGTTTCGTGGTCAGGGGCGTCGATCACGGCGGTCTTGGCGTGCCCGTTGAGGGCGCCCGGCTCCACCTCGATCACCTGCCCGGCGTCGGGGGCGTAGCGCACATGGCCGTCGGTGTAGCTGGAGTTGATCGCCGACTTGAGCGTGTCGTTGATCTCGCTGTCGGGGAAGGGGTGATCACCCAACGGGCTGGCCATCCGCCCGGCGTCGGTCAGCGCCTCGCGCACCTCGGCCTCGGTCAGCGATCCGGCGTTGACGAAGCCCATCGCGTTGTAGGCCGCCTCGTTGAGACGGGCGTTGCGCCCCTTGTGGGTGTTGGCCAGCTCGGCGGCCTCGCTGCGCAGCGTGCCCAGCGCGTAGGCGCGTTCGCGCTCGTCGATCTCGGCGGGCGGCCTGGGCCCCGGCGCCGGGCTGGATCGCCGAAGCCCCGCCTTGCGGGCCAGCTCTTTGAGCTGCGGGTCGTCGCTGTCGGCGACGAACTCGAAAATCCGCCGGGTGTTGGCCTGGGCGTCGGCGGTGAACTGCACGCCCGCGTTCATGGCGGGCTCCAGGCCGAAGGCCAGCACCATCCGCCCGACAACGGGGCCTTTGCCCAGCGTTTGGCTCAGGGCGTAGTCGACCGGCGGCCTCGCCGCCCCGCAGGCGCTACGCTCCGAGGTGTCGGTTGCGGCATCCTGGGCGGGGCGCGGCGGCGACTGGTGGGGCCCGGTGTCGCTCAGTAAGGCGGCGCCGGGCCCGTCGCCGTCGGGCGGTCCAGCGTCCTGGGCGTCGAGGTAGGTCACGCGGCGCCGCCGGTGGGCTGCAGGAATGCCGCCAGCTCGTCGGCGTCGACCTTCAGCAGGCGCGGGCCGACGCGGACAGCGTTGAGGCGACCGTCGGCGATCCAGCGGCGAACGGTGCGATACGAGACGTCGCAGTAGTCGGCGGCCTGTTGCAGGCCGATCAGGTCGGGATGGCGGCGCTCGCGGCGATTAGCGGGCTGGCGAGTCTTCGAGGACATTCGCGTGGCTTCCTTTAGGCATGGCTGTAACCAAGACCAAAAGGCGAAATTCCCACGGGGAGAACGACAACCGGCTCGCCAGAACTCTTGTCGACCGTACTCGTTTACACAGCCGGGGTTGTTTGTTTACGTCGCCCCCTGGTCTAGCCCGCAGGGTTCCAATACCAGGATTTGCCGTCAGGAACACTACTACGGTTAACCCCGCGTGTCCGCAGATGGCTTTACTTGGCCGCCGCGAGCTTCGACAGCCGCTGCGCGATTTCGGCGTCACGGCCCTCGGCGACATGCTGATAGCGCAGCGCCATCTGCGGCGTGGTGTGTCCCAGCCGGTGCATGAGTTCGGCTGTTGTGGCACCGGATTGGGCGGCCAGCACCGCCCCGACGTGACGCAGGTCATGCACCCGCAGGTGTGGCTTGCCGATTGCCTCGCGCGCCTTCTCCCAGTGCGTGCGGTAGCGGTCGGCGCGCAGATGGGTGCCGTCGTCATCGGCGAACAGCAGCGAGTCAGCGGCGCGGCCAACGTGATTCTTTAAGTGCGCCTTGAGCATTGGCCGGATATGCGGCGGGATCGCCACATCGCGCACGCCCGCCGCCGTTTTCGGCTGCCCAACGTCGAACTTGCCGCCGCGATAGGTGACCGCACGGCGCACCCGCAGCACGCCCTGATCGTCGCTCACGTCCTTGCGGCGCAGTTCCGAAGTCTCACCCCACCGCAGGCCGCACCACGCGGCCAACAACACGCTGGCGCGCAGGGGGGCGGGCATCTTGGACGCCAGCTTGTTGACGTCAGTCGGGGTCAGAATGTCGACATCGCGGCGGCGCTTGGTCTGCATCGCCGCGCGGATCCGGCACGGGTTGGCGTCGAGCACCTCGTCGGCCACCGCCGTGGCGCAGATCGCGTGCAGCAGCGCGTAGGCGTGGGCGTTACGGGTCTGGTGGCCGGTGCCCAGCCCGGCGTGCCATTCGCGGACCCGCGCCGGGGTGAGCGTGACGATCTTGGCGTCGCCCAGCTCGGGCAGGATGAGGCGCGCCAGCATCGACTCGTAGTGCGCGCGGGTGCGCGGGCGCAACTGCCGGTGCTCGATCCACCGCTGCGCGTAGGCCCGCAGGCTCACCCCGTCGCTGCGCTCGACCGCGCCCCAGGTGCCGAGTTCGATCTTGCGGCGTTCGATGTTCAGCCAGCCGATGGCGTCGTCGTCGGTGGCATACGTGCGCGGTGCCTTGTGCCGGTTGCCGTCGGGCCCGGTGTAGGCGGCCTGCCAGCGCCCCGAGGGCAACTGGCGTAGCTGTCCGAACTGGCGTCGTGTCCCGGCCATCGTCGCACCCCTTTCTTCCGTGCGAAATACGTGCAAGAACAATGTACCAATATGTCCGGCAATGTCCTTTACTGTCGGATGGCCGGGAGCGGCAAAATCGCAGGTAAACGGGCAGAAACTGCAGGCAGATCGAGCGGCGAAGCTACGAGATCAATCAGGTTCGAATCCTGCCGGGGGCACAAAAATAGTTGCAGGTCAGACGGTGTTTCCGTTAGTCAGCTCGGCTAATGAAACGCCGTTTCGGGCCTCAGGGTTACGAGGATGCCACCACTGTTCCCAAAGTCTTTCCGGCCGGCAAAAGCGCGTCGTCCTCGCCTTGGCTGGAATCGCCATCACGCACGCTGAAACGTTCACCGCGCATAAACCGGACTCAGATGGTGCATTTCAGCCCGACGTGGGCGGCGTGGTACCCGAGCCGGCGATAGAACGCCCGAGCCCTTTCGCGAGCCTCGTCTGTGGTCACCTGCGCCAGCTGTGCCCCGTGCGCTCGGCCGTAGTTGTGTGCCCACTCGATGAGCGCAGTACCAAGCCCCTGTGCGCGTTCGGCTTTGGCGACCCGTAATCCCTCGATCTGCAGCCGGGTGGCGCCGCCGCGGGAAAGGCCGGGAATGATCGTCAATTGCACAGTCGCGACGACCATATCGGAACCGTTCAGGACGACTCCGAGATAGTTGGATCGGTTGCGAACGACGATGTCGTAGGCCGCCTCGTAGCGTTCGAGTTCGGCGTCTTCGCGATCCTGACCGAATTCGTCGTCGGAGAGCAGCTGGGCGATCACCCCCACGTGTTCGCGCGTCGCGCGCTGCACACGATATGTGCGGCCCGCTATCCGCAGCAGTCCTCGGACCGAGGACTGCGCCAGTGCCTGTAGGCGCGCCACCAACAGGTCCAGCCACGCCCCCACGTTGGTTCGTGCCTCCGCGGTATCCGGGTAGCGGCATCGCAGATGCAGCCCGGACTCGTCCTGGATGAACCAGAGCATGACGCCGTCGGTGTCAACGCTCGCGCTCACATACTGGGCGTCGAGTCCGACCGAGTCGATGCGCACCGGAAGTCTGCTTTGGTCCAGCCAGGAAATGGCGAACATTCCGGGCGCGATGGGCATTCCACCCCACGGAGCCAGAACGTCGGCCAGTGGCCAGGAACCAAGCTGCACGGCCTCTTTGACGGCGGCGGCCGCGGCGTGCGGCTCGGCAACCGCCGACTCCAGGACCGAATTGGTGATGAACCAGCCCACCGAGTCGTGCCATTTGTCTTCAAATCGGCTGTGCACGGGGAAGACCGCGCGCAGCGGCGCCCCGGCCAACTCGCGGGTCACCCCTGTCATGGCGACCACAGCGAGTGCCAGCGTCGAGACACCGTCCTCGCGTGCCTGCGCCGCGAACGCGGCGCCGTCATCGACATCGAACACATCACGCACTTCAACGCGTTCCGGATGCGGCCCGGACTCACCCAACGGCAGCGGAAACCGTGGCATCACCCCACCGCTGTCGCTGATGATTTGCGCCCATCGCGCGCGCACGCGTTCCGGTGCCGCGGGACGGTCCAACAGTGCTTGCGTGTGCACGACAAATGCCGGCGGCGGCTGCAGCGACGACGTACGTCCGATCCGCGCGTCGGCGAGCATCGACAACAGGTCTCGGGCAATCACCAGCATTGACCACATGTCCACGTGGGCGTGGTCGGCAGCGATCACCACCGTCAATCCGGCGGCAGTCTCCAGCACACACAATCGATGTGAGGGTCGCTGATAGGGCGAGCACGTCGCATTGAGAACTACTCGCAGTGCGTCGTTGACCGCCTGGCCCGGAGTGATCTCATGCTCTACCCACTTGCCTGGGTGAATATCGATCTCATTCAGCTGCGGATCGCCGTCCGCCCCGAGCGTGAATGCCGTCCGTAGGGTGCCGTGGCGGGCGATCACAGCCAGCCACGCATCGGCCAACGATTGGCGGCTGACCCCCGCCGGCAACCGAATGGACAAAGCCATCCAGGAGCCGGGTCGTGCGCCCGCACCAACGTGTATGCGCTGGTCGAAAGACACCGGGAGCTGCCGGCCGAGGTCAGACACCGACACGTCGTAGCCCCAGAGTCGTCCAAAGGGTAGCCGCAGGTGCGCGACGTTGGTCAGCCGCATGGCGGTACCCTAACGCCCCAGTTAGCCTGAGTGCTCGGTCTGCGCGGTCGGCTCCGGGGCGAGTCGTCCGGTCGTGAGAAGAGTTGCGTGATGTCCACTTTCGTGGTTCCTGGAGCAGAGCTTGCGGTTGAACTGAGCGACGAAGGTGGTCATCCGGTCGTCCAACTGCACGGACTTACCTCCAGCCGCGCGCGTGACCGGGTGCTCAATCTCGACCTCGGCAGGGGCCTCAGCGGGACCCGATTGCTGCGGTACGACGCACGCGGCCATGGCAAGTCGACTGGGCGCAAGGTCCCGGAGGATTATCGATGGGAAAGCCTTGCCGAGGATCTTCTGCAGCTGCTCGACAAATGGTTTCCCGGCGAACGGGTGCACGGAGTCGGCCCGTCCATGGGTACCGGCACGCTGCTGCACGCGGCTGCCCGCGAGCCGGACCGCTTCGCCGGCCTCACGCTCATGGTGCCGGCCACCGCGTGGGAAACCCGGCCCGCGCAGGCGGCGATCTACCGGGTTGCGGCCGAAGTTATCGAAACCGAGGGAGTCGGGGCATTCATCGCGTCGGCTCGTGGGGCGACTCCGCCGCCAGCCACAGTCGGCGCGCCCGAAACAGTTCCCGATGTGGCCGACGCGCTGCTGCCGTCACTGTTTCGAGGCGCGGCTCTCAGCGACCTGCCCGCACGCGAAGCGGTCGCACGAATCGATGTGCCGACGACGATTCTGGCCTGGGTCGGCGATCCGGCGCATCCGATGTCGACAGCGGAATCGCTTGCCGCACTGATGCCGCGGTCAACGCTCACCGTGGCGCACATCCCGGCCGATGTCGAGACCTGGCCCCAGATCCTGAGCCAAGACGTCGCCCGCAGAGGCTGACTTGTGCGCGCACGCCACGTCGGCTCGTGCCTGGGCTGAGTCGGCGCCTTGCATGGTGTAGGCCATCAGCGGCTTCCGTCTCTACGGAGTACCTACACCGCACGCCGCCCGAATCAATCGAGAGATCCCAGATGAATCCCGCTGCGATTGAGCGCATTGCCCAGCCGTTGGCCCAACGCGGCGGCGACGCCTTCGGGTGATCAGATTGGAACCGGTTGTCGCACAACGGAATTCATTTCGACCGAGCTGAGGCATCCGATAACGATCCGACACGCACACCGGCATCACGCATCTGAACTGCGAATAGTGGCCCTAAATCGCCTGCAGGACAGGAGAATCGGGCTTACTTCAACTTCGCGCCAGGACGAACGCTTCGATGTGGCGCTTGCCGGCTCGCGCTTCGTACTTTCGCCAGCCGGGGTAAAGCTCTAGGCCCTTCGCCCAGATTTCGTCGCGCTCGCCCGGCGAGGCGAGCCGCGCGTTCGCATGCCACGTGTCCCGGCCGATCGCCACCGTCGCCTCCGGGTGCGCCTTGAGGTTGTGGTACCAGGCGGGATGCTTGGCGCCGCCGAAATTGGACGCGATGAGGGCCAGGCCATCCGGATGCGGGATTCCGTACACGGCGACGGTGCGGGGCTCACCGGATTTAGCGCCGGTGGTGGTGAGCATCACCACGGGGATGCCGGTCGCGAGCCCGGCGAAGCTGCTTCTGCCACCCGTGAGCTTGGTGATGAGTCGGTCCAGGTGGTGCGCCGTGGGGCGCAGGAGCGCCACACCCACCGGCGTCGAGGCGAAGCGACGCATGATCCGGTGGAACGCATTGGCATCGCCGAACGATTGGCTGGGCATGGTGACATTGTGACCCGACCTTGGGTCGCTTAGGGCCTATTCGTCCGAGCTGAATAACTGGACGAAAACGTGTCACAGAAGTCGCTTGCGGCACTAAGCTGCTGGTCGTGGGCAAGAACGTGTTAGCCAACGGCAGGGGCCGCTGGCTGGCGATTGTGGCCTCGTTCGCGCTTGCGGCCGCCATGGTCTACGCCCAAGACACAAAGCCGCGCTGCTGTGCGCCGAACGCGGTGGCCGCGGCCCCCACCACCACGGCCGCCGCGTCGATCAACGCCGCCGCCCCGCCGAACATCCCGCACACCGCCAGCCCCGCGGAAGTGGAAATGTTGACCGCCAGCGCACCGGCCGCCGCGCAGCAATTCCAGGTCGCGCTGCCCCGTGGAATCGCGTCGGAGGACAGGCTGCAGGTCAAGACGATCTGGGCGGAACGCGCCATCAGCGTGCTGTTTCCGCAGATCAAAACCATCTATGGGTACCGGGAAGACCCGCTGCCGTGGCACCCGAACGGGCTGGCGATCGACGTGATGATCCCGAACCACGGCAGCCCCGAGGGCATCGAGCTCGGCAACCAGATCGCCGGGTACGCCCTGGCGAATGCGAAGCGATGGGGAATCAACCACGTGATCTGGCGGCAGAAGATCTACCCGGGCGTCGGCGGGGGCAGCTGGACCGCCGACCTCGGTTCGGAAACCCTCAACCACTACGACCACGTGCACATCGCCACCAACGGCGGCGGCTACCCGACCGGGCACGAGGTCTACTACATCGCCTCGATGACGCCCGCGCCGCAGCAATGATTGGGTGACAACGAGATTCACTCCGGCCCGGCAGGAAACGCCGCCACCGGCATCTCGACGGTTCCCCGGCACGGGCCGCCGTTGATGTCGGTGTGCCAGGTGCCGCGCAGCGAACCGTCCGCCTGCGGCGTGTAGAACGCCCACGACCGCGCGGGCGCCCACACCTTCGGGACGCCGTCGCCCATGAAGCAATCCCATTGGAAGTCGAAGCGCTCAACCCAACGAGTGCCGTCCCAGGCGTAGTGAGACGGCTGGGGCAGCGTCGGGTTCTTGGGCGTGGGGCCGTTGGTGGCGGTAGCCACGCACTTGCCTGACGGGCAGGCGGTGACGAAGACGTAGTCGACGCTGAACGTCGGCTCGGGCTGACTGGCCGCCGTGCTGGTGCCGGACTTGCTCGCGGCGTACCTCACCAGCGAATATTTCCCGTTCCACGCCGGTGTCGCCGCGTGCGCCGGAACGACGGTCATCGCGAGCACCGCCGCCGCGACGCCGACCAGCGGCACGGCGCCGAACCGCCACCCGGGAAACATCACGTCCATGGTGGGGGTTCGACGGCGCAGCCCATACTCCGCCAAGAATTCTTTGAGACTCCGTTAAGGCTCCGTGCGGATTCTGTGATCAACGCACTCCGCGTCCGTCAGAAAAGCCACCTCAGCACAAGGAGACCCCGATGTTTTCTCGCCGTTTCACCGCCTCCGTCGTCGGCACCGCCGCCCTGGGCCTGGCCGCGCTCGGCCTCGCCGGCACGGCGGGTGCGAGCTCGGTCGATGACGCGTTCCTCGCCCAGCTGGCATCGGATGGCATCACCCCGCCGAGCGCGTCGGTCGCCATCAAGGACGCGCACGCCGTTTGCAACGCGCTCGACCAGGGCCAGTCGAGCAAGGAGGTCATCAGCGCCGTGGCCAAGGCGACCGGCTTGAGCACCAAGGGCTCCAAGACGTTCGCGGTCGACGCGGCCTCGGCCTACTGCCCGCAATACGTCACGTCGGCCTGACACCGACCACCACAGTGCGGGGACCCGGCGGGCCCCCGCACTGTTCATGGCCGCCGCAACAGAAACAGGCTGTAGGCGGCGACGGACTGAGCGTCGGCGATCACTCCCGACCGGATCATCTGCTCGACGTCCTCGCGGGCGAACCAGGCACTGCGCAGGTCTTGTTCCTCGTGCTCGAGATCCGGCTCCCCTTCGGCGATTCCGGTGGCCAGGAACACCCAGCCGCGCTGGCTGGTCATGCCCGGAGCGACGTCGAGCTGGCCGAGCACCTCGAATGACGACGCACTCAATCCCGTTTCCTCGCGCAGCTCACGCTCGGCCAACTCGGACGGGTCGGTGTCCGCCAAGCCGGGAGCGGTGCCCTGCGGGAATTCCCACCGCCGCTCCCCGAGCGGATACCGGAATTGCTCAACCAGCCGGAATCGGTGCCCGTCGAACGGCATCACCAGCGCATAGTCCGGTTTGTCCACCACGCCGTAGATGCCCGGGCTGCCGTCCGGGCGACGGATGTCGTCTTCGCGGAGCACCATCCATTGGCTCCGATAGATCTCGCGGGACGCGACGCATTCGATGAAGGGCACCAACCCAGTATCACTGGGATGCCGTGAAGCGGTCGTACGTGCGGCGCAGGGCCCCGCGGTCGACGGAGTGCAGCGCCCGGGTGAGGACTTCGAACACGTCGACGTGCCCGACGGTGGGATCCGCCGTCTCGCCACGCGTGTATTGCCACGGCATGGACCGGCCGCGCCGCAGCACTTCGCCGAGGTACCACACGGCGCCATCGACGAACGGTTCATTCCGCTCTTCGTTCAGGAGCTGCTCGGGTGTCGAGGCCTTCTGAATGACAAGCTCTTCCAACGCGTCTAACGACTCCGGCGAGAAGTCCCACACGGCATCGCCGCCGTAATGACCTGCCCAGACCGGGAATTGGGCCCCCCGCTCGGCAAGCCAGCATCTCAGGTATTCCTCATCCGAAAACCGCTGGGTGACTTGCCTTTTAGCGCTGAAGCGGCGCTTTCCAGCTTCTTCGACCCGGTCGCGTAACTCGGCCACCCATCGGTGGTCCTCGGCGCGGTCGCGCCACTTCGCCAGCTCCTCCCTGGCCGCGACGGTGACCGGATTGTCTTCGCCGAAGACTCGTGCTTCGTCGAAGACCAGTGCCTGCCAGGTAGCCACCTTGTCCCCGTAGTCCATGGGTTCTGGCTCCCACAGTGCAATGGTGTGCCGCGCGATCAGCGTGTGGCGGTGGTCGTCGCCCAGCTTTTCGCGCATCACCTCGACCAGCGACTCGAGCTCAGCCACGGCGCCGGCGCCGTCCACCGATTCGCCGTGCCATTGCGCCAGCGACAACCGCATTCCCAACGTGTCCTCGTGGTCGTCGCCGAGCACCCTTCGCCGGGCGGCAAGGACGCGCTCGCCCTCGGCGACGGCACCCGGGTAGTCACCAAGCTCCTTGCGCTTGTGCGCCACGCGGTCCATGGACGTCAGCACGGTGGGGTGCTCGGCGCCCAGGACGCGTTCTTCGTCGGCCAGCAGCTGTGACCATTCGGCCAACGCGGCCCGCGCTTCCTGCTGGGGCCGGTCCGCGAACATGTGGCGCGCCGTCAACGTGGTGATGTGATCCCAACCGAGCACCTCCTCGAACTCGGGTACCAGCTGCTCGAGCACGGCGTAGGCCCCGGCCTGGTCTCCCATTTGGAGCTGCAGGTGTACCAGCGCAAGCTTCATGTCCAAGACGTTGGGGTGCCGTTCCCCCAGGATCGGGCGGCAGACCGCGACCAGCTCGTTCATGAGTGGCAACGCCCCGGCGAAGTCGGCCGCGGCGATGCGCTCCGAGATGAGCCGGGTCAAGGCGGCGAGCGGCCCAGGCAGTTCCGGCTGCGTCATACCGCTATCGAATCTCTCCTGCGGCCCCGTGGCAATTCACTCTGCGGCCGGTGTCGCGCTGGCATGAATCGGCACGGTGCCCGATAGTCATAGGAACAAAACTCCAACGTCAGCAGAGGTGGGGGTCATGCCGGACGACCCGGGGCGTGCCTGACCATGCGCGGGCACATCATCGTCAGTGGTGACGACGCGCTGGCGACCACGATCGTCGAGGAGCTCAACAACGCCGGTGTACACATCGTCAAGCTCCAAACCGCCGGCGAGCTCGACACCGCCGGTGTGACCCGTGCTCGCGCCGTGATTTGCGTCGGTGACGACGACGCGACCAACCTCGAAATCGCACTGCTGGCAAGGAAAGCCAACCCCCGGGTGCGCGTGGTGGCACGGCTGGGCAACGATGTGCTGCGGACGGCGATGGCGGCCGACAAGCGTCCCGGCGCGATCCTGGACGTCGCCGACCTCTCCGCGCCCTCGGTCGTCGAGGCGTGCCTGGCGCACACCGTGCACCCCTTTGAGGCGGCGGGCATCGAATTCGTCGTCTCCGGCGCCGAGGCACCGTATAGCGCGACGCTGCGCGAAATCTACGGTGACCTGGCACCGGTGGCGGTGATCCACGGCGAGAACTGCGCCACCCCGGGCGAGGTGGTGTCCTGTCCAGGCCGTGATCTGTCGGTGCACGCCGGCGACTGGACCGCGATGATCGGCACCGCCGAGGAATTGGCCGAACGCGGCATCAAGGTCCCGCGGCCGACCGTGACGCGCTATCGCCTGCCCCGGCTGCGGCGGATCCTCGACAGTGCGCGCGCGCTGCGCGACGACGTCAACCCGATGTTTGCCCGAGCGTTGCTGGCCGCGGCATGCCTACTGGTCGGGTCGACGGTAATCCTGCGGTTCAGCTACCAGCCGGGTCCGAAGATGACCTGGCTCGACGCGCTGTATTTCAGTACCGAGACGATCGCGACGGTCGGTTACGGCGATTTCAGCTTCCTCCATCAGCCGACCTGGCTGCGGCTGTTCAGCATCATGCTGATGTTCGCCGGCGTAACAACCACCGCGCTCCTCGTCGCTTTCGTCGCGGACCTGCTGATATCGCGGCGCTTCGCCCACTCCGTCGGCCGCCGCCGGGCGCGCCATCTGCGCAATCACGTCATCGTCGTCGGGCTCGGTTCGTTCGGTAGCCGCGTCGTCGCCGACCTGAGGTCAGCGGGATACGACGTCGCCGTGATCGAGCGGGACGAAAACAACCGCTTCCTGTCGGCGGCGGCCGACCTCGACGTACCGGTGATCTTCGGGGACGCGACGCTGCGCCAGACGCTGGAGGCCGCCCGCGTCGAGCACGCCCGCGCGGTGGCGGTGCTGACCCAGGACGACATGGTGAACATCGAGACCGGGATCGTGCTGCGCGAGATGCTGGGCCCCCGGGTGAAGCCCGAAGTCGTGCGCACCGACGTTCCCCTGGTGCTGCGCGTGTACGACCGCGCGTTGGGTGCCGCGGTGGCGCAGCGGTTCGGATTCGAAAACGTCCGGTCCACCGTCGAACTGGCCGCACCATGGTTCATCGGCGCCGCAATGGGCCTGCAAGTGCTGGGCACATTTTCCGTCGGGCAGCGCTCGTTCATGATCGGTGGAATGCATGTGGCGCCAGGCAGCGAGCTCGACGGGCTGAAGATGTTCGAACTGTCCACCCAGACCCGGGTCATAGCGATCACCCGCCAGGACGCGCCCGTCGAGCTGCACCCGCGGCGGGACGCCTGGCTTCGTGGCGGCGACACCGTCTACCTGGTCGGCCCGTATCGCGAGTTGTTGGCGACGCTGCGCAAGGGACAGCCGCCGCAGCAGCCGGCCGCGGGCGACGAGCGCGCGTCGGCCTAGAGCCGGCCGGCCACGTCCGCGGCACGGCTCAGTTGGTCGACGTCCGCGCTCGTCGGGATGAGCTGTACCTCGTCGGTGCCGATGTCCTCGAACTTGCGCAGCACCGCCAGCAGCTCGTCCTCGGAACCGGCCCATCCGGTCGTCGGCGCCATGGCGTCGACGTACTCCGCCGGTATCCAGTTCATGTAGCGCCGTAGGTGGCGATGCACCTGGGCCCGGGCCTGCTCCGGCGATCCGAACGCGAACCAGAACGACGTCACCAGGTGGGGTTTCCCCTTGCCCGCCTGAGCCCACGCTTCACGCGCGACGTCGAACAGCTCGTTCTGCTTGGCGACGTCCAGGTCCAGCGTGGTCCCGGCCAGTCCAGCGGCCCAGGACGCGGCGCTGCGGATGGTCTTGGGGCCGATGCTCCCGACGAACAGCGGCGGGCCGCCGGGCTGCACCGGCGCCGGCCCCACTGGCAGGACGGACTCCGTGAGCTTTTCGCCGGCCCACACCCGCTTCATCACGGCGACGCGGTCGGCCATCTCGCGCATGGTCTGCGTCGCCGGATCGGCGCCGACGGCGTGGTAGTCCTCGTGCCTGCCGCCCACGCCGATGCCCACGCTCAGCCGCCCGCCGCACAGCATGTCGCCGGTCGCCAGGCCCTTGGCCAGCATGACGGGGTCGTGCAGCTGCGGCACGATCACGGTCGTCAGCAGCCGCACCCGGGTCGTCCACGCCGCCAGCGCGCCCAGCAGAGTCAGATTGTCGGGGTTGTCGAACGCGATGCGCTCGCCCCAGCACAGCGACGAGAACGGGCCGGCGTCGATCGCGCGCGCCCAATTCTCCAAAACTCCCGCGTCCAAGTCCGGCTCCATCACCGGTAGCGTCATCGCAATCCGCACGACGGCGATTCTGGCATGACCGTCAACATCCGGGCGTACAAGTGGCAGCATGGAACAGATGGGTTTCACCAGCAGTTCCATCGCGCACGTCCGCCTCACCGTCACCGATATTGAGCGATCCCGGCAGTTTTACGAGAGCGTGTTCGGTTGGCCGGTGCTACTGGAGGTGCCCGACAACGCCGACGAGGCCACCCGCAGCCAGTTGAGCTTCTTGTTCGGTGGCGTCATCTACGACCTCGGCGGCACGCTGCTGGGACTGCGCCCGGTTGCAACCGATCGCTTTGACGAGGATCGCGCCGGGCTCGACCACATCGCGTTCCGGGTCGGCAGCAAGGATGAATTGGACTCCGCCGCAGCGCATCTCGATGAGCTCAGCGTTGCGCACGAGCCCGTGAAAGACATCGGACCGTCGTACATCCTGCAGTTCCGCGACCCCGACAACATCGCCCTGGAGCTCACGGCACCCAAGTAGGAGGAGGCCATGTCCATCAGTTTCAACCACACGATCGTCGCCGCCCGGGACAAGCGCGAGTCCGCTGAGTTCCTCACCGAACTGTTTGGGCTGCCCAGCCCAAAGCCGTTCGGCCACTTCATGGTTGTCGAACTCGAGCACGGCGCCACTTTGGACTATGCGGATGCTTCCGACGGCGGGAACATCCCGCGGCAGCACTATGCCTTCCTGGTGTCCGAAGAGGAATTCGACACGATCTACGGCAAGATCTCCTCGCGCGGCATGGAGCACTGGGCTGACCCGGGCGCCAATCGGCCGGGCGAGATCAACCACAGGGACGGCGGGCGCGGCGTGTACTTCCTCGATCCGTCCGGACACGCCATGGAGGTTCTCACCCGCCCGTACGGGTCGGGGGGCTGACGCTCCGGCGGGCGGCGGCGCCTACTCGCCGGCGTGCGGTGTGCCGTGCCGAACGCTCTCCTGTGCCCGATAGTCGTGGGCGAACTGCGCGACGTGCCCGGGCAGGGCATTGGCGGCGACGTCGGCTAGGGTTGTCTCCTCGAGCACCGACCGCATGCTGGCACGCAACGCCCGCCAGACGTCGGTGAGCGCCGCGGTCGGACCGGAGTAGGGCAGGTCCCCTAGCCCGATGTCGCGCACGCTCGCCAGCGGGCCGTCGATACAGCGCAATACGTCGGCGATGCTGATCTCGTCTCCGGGACGGGCCAGTTCATAGCCGCCTTCGCGGCCCCGATGGCTTTTCACCAGCCGGTCGGTGCGCAGGTTGGTCAGGATGTCGACGAGGAATTGCGGCGGTATGCCCTGCGCTTGGGCCAAGTCGTCGGTTTTCACCAATGTCCCGCTGGGGACCGTGGCGAGCTGGACCATGGCCCGCACCGCGTACTCCGCCTTCGCCGACATGCGCACTCTCAGGATTGTGCCACTCGGCGCGCGGATTGCGGTGCAGCCGGGCTGTGGCGGTGCGCTAAGCCCGCGATTCGAGCAGATCGACGATGTTGCGCGCCTGCTCCTCGACGGTACGGTCCGGCGTAAGCCGCAGGTCGGGGTTGGCCGGCGGCTGATACGGGCTGTCGATGCCGGTGAAGTGCGCGATCTCGCCCGCGCGGGCCTTGGCGTACAGGCCCTTCGGATCACGCTGCTCGCATTCTTCGATCGGGGTATCGCAGAACACCTCGACGAAGTCGAACCCCGCGGCGGCGTGCACATTACGAGCCATCTCGCGTTGCTCGGTCAGCGGGCTGATCGCCGGCACCAGCACGACGTTGCCGCAGTCGGCGAGCAACGCGGCCACATGTGCCAGCCGTCGCAGGTTCTCGGCGCGGTCGGCCATGCTGAAGCCCAGGTCGGCGTTCAAACCGTGTCGCAGGTTGTCGCCGTCGAGAACGTAAGCGGGCGTGCCCTTTTCGAGCAGCATCCGCTCGACCAGCATGGCCACCGAGGATTTACCGGAGCCGGACAGGCCGGTGAACCACACCGTCTTGCCCCGCGGCCGGGCTTCGGCGACGGCCGAAGACTTGTGCCGCACGGTGTTGGGGCTCGCCGTTTGCACCGAGACGTCGCGCAGCACCATGCCCGCGGCCACGGTGCCGTTGGTGTGCGGGTCGATGAGGATGAACGAACCGGTGCTGGCGTTGCGGGTGTACTCGTCGAGCAGCAGCGGCACCTGGGTACGCACCGAAATGCGGCCAAGCTCGTTGAGCTGCAACGCTGTTGCGGACTTGTCGCGATGCAGGGTGTTCACGTCGAGCCGGTAGTCAAGCCCGGTCACCCTCGCGCGCGTGGTACGGGTGGTGTGCTTGATGACGTAGTCGCGGCCGGGCTCCAGCGCGGCGCCGTCGGCCATCCAGCAGACGGTCGCATCGAATTCCTGCGTGACCCGGGGATGATTGTTGGTGCGGGCGATGAGATCACCGCGCGAGATGTCGATCTCGTCGGCCAGGCTCACCGACACGGCCATCGGCGGAAAAGCTTCCTCCACTGGACCATTCGGCCCTTCGATCGCGGTGATGCGGGTGGCCTTCCCGACCGGCAAAACGACGACTTCGTCTCCCGGACGCATCACCCCGCTGGCCACGGTGCCGGCGTAGCTGCGGTGGTCTTGATGCTCGCGGGTGTGCGGCCGGATGACGTACTGGACTGGGAACCGCACGTCGACCAGGTTGCGGTCACCGGCGATGTAGACCTCCTCCAGGTGCGACAGCAGCGCCGGTCCCTCGTACCAGGGCGTCTGGTCGGATTTGGTCACCACGTTGTCGCCGTGTAGCGCGGAAAGCGGGATGGTGGCCACGTCGTGCACATCCAGGCGTGCGGCGAAGGCGTGGAATTCGTCCCGGATGGCCTCGAATTTCTCCCTGTCCCAACCGATCAGGTCCATCTTGTTGACGGCGAGAACGATGTGCTGAATGCCGAGCAGCGAGGCCAGGAAGGCGTGCCGGCGGGACTGCTCCAACAGGCCGTGCCGGGCATCGACGAGCACGATCACCAGCTGGGCGGTCGACGCGCCGGTCACCATGTTGCGGGTGTACTGGATGTGGCCCGGGGTGTCGGCGATGATGAATTTCCGCTTGGGCGTTGCGAAATAGCGGTAGGCGACGTCGATGGTGATGCCCTGCTCGCGTTCGGCGCGCAAGCCGTCGGTCACCAGGGCCAGGTCGGTGTAGTCGTGGCCACGATCCTTGGACGTCTGTTCCACCGCCGCCCACTGGTCCTCCATGACGGCCTTGGAGTCGTAGAGCAGGCGGCCGATCAGCGTGGATTTGCCGTCGTCGACGGAACCCGCGGTGGCGAGGCGAAGCAGCGTGGCGGGTGTGGCCATCAGAAGTACCCCTGCCGTTTGCGGTCTTCCATCCCGGCCTCCGAGATTCGGTCGTCGGCCCTGGTCGCGCCGCGTTCGGTCAGCCGGGACACCGCCGTCTCGGCGATGACCTCCTCCACCGTCACGGCCTCCGATTCCACGCATCCGGTGCAGGTGACGTCCCCGACGGTGCGGAAGCGCACCGTCGCTTCGAACACCGGCTCGTCGTCGCGCGGCTGCATGTGCCGGTCGACCGCCAGCAGCATGCCGTCGCGGCGGAACACCTTGCGCCGGTGGGCGTAATAGATCGAGGGCAGCCCGATGTTCTCCGCGCCGATGTAGGACCAGATGTCGAACTCGGTCCAGTTCGACAGCGGGAAGGCCCGGATGTGTTCGCCCTTGTGGTGCCGGCCGTTGTAGAGGTTCCACAGCTCGGGCCGCTGGGCCTTCGGGTCCCATTGGCCGAACTCGTCGCGGAAGCTGAACACCCGCTCCTTGGCGCGCGCCTTCTCCTCGTCGCGGCGGGCCCCGCCGAACGCCGCGTCGAACTTGTTCTCCCGAATGGCGCGCAGCAGCGTCACGGTCTGGATCGGGTTGCGTCCCTGCTTCGGCTCGACGACGCGCCCGGCGTCGATGTCCTCCTGGACCGAGGCGACCACCAGGCGCACCCCGTGCTCGGCGACCAGCTCGTCACGGGTGGCGATCACCTCGTCGAAGTTGTGGCCGGTGTCGACGTGCATCACGGGGAACGGCAACCGCCCGGGGCGGAACGCTCGCAGCGCCAGGTGCAGCATGACGATGGAGTCCTTGCCCCCCGAGAACAACAGCACGGGTCGCTCGAACTCGGCGGCCACCTCCCGGATGATGTGGATCGCTTCGGCCTCCAGCGAGCGCAGATGGCTCAACTCGTACTGGCCGGCGGCGGGGGCCGCCTTCAGATCGCTGGTCATAGCTTCCTCGGGTAAACCTGGTTGAGTCGGTCATATTTGGCAGCTTTGCCGTCCATAGCATCAGTTCGCGCCGATGGTTGTCAAGTGGCGGCCACCTCACGGCGCGGAGGACGGCCATGCGACGTATCGGGTCAAGACCGGCGGCAGACCTTTTCCGGCCAATGTCGGGTGCGACAGCATGAACGGATGACCTCCGACCCTGCACCCGCCGGCCCGCCATCGAGCGGCCGCGACGTCATCGCGCAGTTCCTCCCCCAATCGGCGTTCGTCGCCAAGCTGGGGATTGTCGCCGACCAACTCGAGGAGCACGAGGTCAGGCTGCGTCTGCCGTGGGACCCGTCCAACGTCACGATCGGCGACATGGTCCATGGCGGGGCTATCGCCACACTCGCCGATGTGACCGTGATGGCGGCGGCGTGGTGTGGGGCCGAGGCGCCCCCGGAACTGCGGGGGGTAACCGTGTCGATGACCTTGGACTTCATGGCCCCCGCCCGGGCCACCGACGTGATCGGCGTCGGCCGGGTGCTGCGGCGCGGCCGGTCGCTGGTTAATTGCGAGGCCGAGATCATCGACGCGCAGGGCCAGCTCGTCGCGAAGGCCCTCGCCACCTACAAGGTCGGCTAGAGCCTCACCGAACGTGCACTCAGGGCGCAGAAATGGGCAATTTCTCGCCCTGAGAAACGCGCTCGGTATAGGGGGCGGCGCTAGAGCGTCACTTCCTCGAGCTTGCCCGTGGCGACGTCGAAGACGAACCCGCGAAGCGAGACATGCTTGGTGACGAACGGGCTGTTCTCGATGCGGCGCAGCGACTGCCGGACGTCCTCGCCCACGTCGGGGAATGACTCGGCCGCCCATGGCGGCTTGACACCGGTCTCCTCCTGAATGGCGCGCTTGAAGTCGTCGTCGGTGAAAGTCAGCATCCCGCAGTCGGTGTGGTGGATCAGGATGATCTCGCGGGTCCCCAGCAACCGCTGGCTGATGGCGAGCGAGCGGATGACGTCGTCGGTGGCGACTCCGCCGGCGTTGCGGATGACGTGCGCCTCGCCCTCGTTGAGGCCGAGGAGGCGGTAGACGTCGAGCCGGGCATCCATACACGCGACCACCGCGACGTGTTTGCTCGGCGGCATGGGCAGCGGGCCCTGGAAGCCGCTCGCGTATTGGGCGTTGTTGGACAGGTAGTCATCGGTAACCGTCACGCGCGCCTCCTCGGGATATCGCGGGCTGAACGTAGCAACTAACCACCCGTAATTCACTCATGAGAATCAGCCGGATCACAAGGACGGGCCCGGCTCGTTAACCTGTCCCAATGCGAGGCGGGCGGTGCGGTCGGGGATGATCCGCTTCTTGGCGCGCCGATTGCTCAACTACGTCGTGCTGCTGGCGCTGGCGTCGTTTCTGACGTTCTGCCTGACGTCGGTGGCGTTCCGGCCACTGGACAGCCTATTGCAGCGCAGTCCGCGTCCGCCGCAGTCGGTGATCGACGCGAAGGCCCATGCGCTCAACTTGGACAAGCCGATACCGATCCGCTACGCGCAGTGGGCTTCGCACGCCGTTCGCGGCGACTTCGGAAAGACCATCACCGGACAGCCCGTCGGCGCCACCCTCTGGCGCCGCGTCGGGGTCACCCTGCGGCTCCTGGTCGTCGGGTCGCTGGCCGGCACGGTCCTGGGCATCGTCGCCGGCGCCTGGGGAGCCATCCGCCAGTACCGACTGAGTGACCGCCTTGTCACGATGGTGGCGCTGCTGGTCCTGAGCACCCCGACGTTCGTCATCGCCAGCCTGTTGATCCTTGGTGCGCTGCGGGTGAACTGGGCTTTGGGCGTGCACCTCTTCGATTACACCGGGGAAACCTCGCCGGGGGTGAGCGGCGGGCTCGGGCACCATTTGGTGGACCGGTTGCGGCATTTGATCCTGCCCACGCTCACCCTGACGCTGGCCGCCGCCGCCGGATACAGCCGTTATCAGCGCAACGCGATGCTCGACGTTCTGGGCCAGGATTTCATTCGCACCGCGCGCGCCAAAGGGCTCACCCGCCGCCGCGCCTTGGTCAAGCACGGGTTGCGTACGGCGCTCATACCGTTAGCCACCCTGTTCGCCTACGGGGTGGCCGGGCTGGTCACCGGTGCGGTGTTCGTGGAAAAGATCTTCGGCTGGCACGGCATGGGTGAATGGCTGGTACAGGGCATCGCCACACAGGACACCTACATCATCGCCGCGATCACGCTGTTCTCGGGCACGGTGGTGCTGCTGGCCGGCCTGCTGTCCGACGTCTTCTACGCCGCGCTCGATCCGAGGGTGCGGGTGTCATGACGACCGAACCCAAAGTGGAAGGCGCTCAGGGCCTCTCGGCACCCAAGGCAACGGAGTTCACCTCGCGCCGGAAACTCGTGCTGCGCAGGTTCCTCCGCAACCGCTTGGCGGTCGTGTCACTGACGCTGCTGGTGCTGCTGTTCGTCGGCTGCTACGCGCTGCCTGCGGTGCTGCCCTATTCCTATGACGACCTCGACTTCGACGCGCTGCTGCAACCACCGAACAGCCGGCACTGGTTGGGGACCAACGCGCTGGGGCAGGACTTGTTGGCGCAGATCCTGCGGGGCATGCAGAAGTCGATGCTGATCGGTGTCTGCGTGGCGGTCATCTCGACCGGCATCGCCGCCACGGTCGGGTCGATCGCCGGTTATTTCGGTGGCTGGCGCGACCGGGCGCTGATGTGGCTGGTCGACCTGCTGCTGGTGGTGCCCAGCTTCATCCTCATCGCCATCGTCACACCGCGAACCAAGAGCTCGGCCAACATCCTGATGCTCGTCTTGCTGCTGGCCGGATTCGGGTGGATGATCAGCTCGCGCATGGTGCGCGGCATGACCATGAGTCTGCGCGAACGCGAATTCATCAGGGCCGCAAGGTACATGGGGGTTTCCAGCCGTCGGATCATCCTCGGCCACGTGGTACCGAACGTGGCCTCCATCTTGATCATCGATGCCGCCCTCAACGTCGCCTCGGCCATCCTGGCCGAGACCGGGCTCAGCTTTCTCGGATTCGGCATTCAGCCGCCCGATGTGTCGCTGGGCACGTTGATCGCCAATGGCACCCAGTCCGCGACCACCTTTCCGTGGGTGTTCCTGTTCCCGGCGGCCGTGCTGGTTTTGATCCTGGTGTGCGCCAACGTGACCGGCGACGGCCTGCGCGACGCCCTGGACCCCGGCAGCGGCATGCTGCGAGGCGGCGCCCGGTGAGCGCGCTGCTGGAGGTGACCGACCTCGCCGTCACCTTTCCGACGGACAGCGAACCGGTGACCGCGGTGCGCGGTATCAGTTACAGCATCGCCCCGGGTGAGGTTGTAGCCATGGTCGGCGAATCGGGCTCCGGCAAGTCGGTTTCGGCGATGGCGGTGGTGGGCCTGCTGCCGGAGTACGCGCGGGTGCACGGCTCGGTGCGGCTGCACGACACCGAGCTGCTGGGCCTCGGCGACGATGCGATGTCGCGGTTCCGCGGCAAGACGGTCGGCATGGTGTTCCAGGACCCGATGTCGGCGCTGACGCCCGTCTACACCGTCGGCGACCAGATCGCCGAGGCGATCGAAATTCACCAGCCGCACGTGGGCAAGAGCGCCGCCCGCCGGCGCGCGGTGGAACTGCTCGAGCTGGTGGGCATCGCGCAGCCGGAACGACGCGCGCGGGCGTTTCCGCACGAGCTGTCCGGCGGCGAACGGCAGCGGGTGGTCATCGCGATGGCGATCGCCAACGACCCGGATCTGCTGATCTGTGACGAACCCACCACCGCCCTGGACGTCACCGTGCAGGCGCAGATTCTCGAGGTGCTCAAGACGGCGCGCGACGTCACCGGCGCGGGAGTGCTGATCATTACCCACGACCTGGGTGTTGTCGCCGAGTTCGCCGACCGGGCGCTGGTGATGTACGCCGGCCGGGTCGTCGAATCCGCCGGGGTGCAAGGCCTTTACCGCGATCGCCAAATGCCCTACACCGTTGGGCTATTGGGCTCCGTTCCGCGACTGGACGCCGCCCAGGGCACCCGGCTGGTCCCCATCCCCGGCGCGCCCCCGTCGTTGGTGGGGCTGGAGCCCGGCTGCCCCTTCGCGCCGCGCTGCCCTCTGGTCATCGACGAATGCCGAGCGGACGAACCGGAGTTGCTCCCAGTCGGGGTGGATCACCGCGCGGCCTGCATCCGCACCGACCGGGTGAACGGGCGCAGCGCCGCGGACATCTACGGGGTCAACACCGAGGCCCCCCGAACCGAATCCGGCGACTCGTCGGTCGTCGTGCGCGTGCGCGATCTGGTCAAGACGTACCGGCTCACGAAGGGGGTGGTGTTGCGCCGCACCGTCGGTGAGGTCCGCGCGGTCGACGGCGTCAGTTTCGAGCTGCGCCAAGGCCGCACGCTGGGCATCGTCGGCGAGTCCGGCTCCGGCAAGTCGACCACCCTGCACGAGATCCTCGAACTCGTTGCACCGCAATCGGGTTCGATCGAAGTGCTCGGTACCGATGTCGCGACCCTGAGCGCCTCCCGCCGGCGATCGTTGCGACGCGACATCCAGGTGGTGTTCCAGGACCCGGTGGCCGCGCTGGACCCCCGCCTGCCGGTGTTCGATCTGATCGCTGAACCTTTGCTGGCCAACGCCTTCGACAAAGACCGGACCAACGCGCGCGTCGCAGAACTGCTCGACATCGTGGGCTTGCGCCGGGCCGACGCCGCCCGCTATCCGGCCGAGTTCTCCGGTGGGCAGAAGCAACGCATCGGCATCGCCCGCGCGCTGGCATTGCAACCGAAGATCCTGGCGCTCGACGAGCCGGTGTCCGCCCTGGACGTCTCCATCCAGGCCGGCATCATCAACCTGTTGCTCGACCTGCAGGAGCGGTTCGGCCTGTCGTATCTGTTCGTGTCCCATGACCTTTCGGTGGTCAAACACCTCGCTCACCAGGTGGTGGTGATGTATGCCGGCGCGATCGTGGAGCAGGGCGACAGCCGGCAGGTGTTCGGCAGTCCGCAGCACGATTACACCCGGCGGCTTTTGGGCGCCGTGCCACGAGCGGATCTGGGCAAACGTGTCTAGGCGGGTCGCGACGGCGCTTTTCGTTGTAGCGCTTACGGTCTCCGGATGCTCACCGGCCATCAACGTCATGCCGGAAACCGGCCACAACGCCGCCGAGATCGGCACCAGCAGCGATATCAACCCCCAGGATCCCGCCACATTGCGGGACGGCGGCAGCCTGCGGCTGGCGCTCAGTGATTTTCCGCCCAACTTCAACATCCTGCACATCGACGGCAATTCGGCCGAAGTGGCCGCCATGATGAAGGCGACGTTGCCACGGGCATTCATCATCGGCGCCGACGGCTCGACCACGGTCGACACCGACTACTTCACCAGCGTCGAGCTCACCGGCACCGCACCGGAGGTGGTGACCTACACAATTAACCCGAAGGCGGTGTGGTCCGACGGGACCCCGATCACGTGGGAAGACATCGCCAGCCAAATCCACGCGCTGAGCGGAGCGGACAAGACGTTCGAAATCGCGGGACCCAGCGGCGCCGACCGGGTCGCGTCGGTCACCCGGGGCGTCGATGACCGGCAGGCCGTCATGACCTTCGCCAAACCGTATGCCGAGTGGCGCGGCATGTTCGCCGGCAACGGCATGCTGCTCCCCAAGAGCGTCACGGCCACGCCGGAGGCGTTCAACAAGGGCCAACTGGATGCGCCCGGCCCGTCGGCCGGCCCCTTCATCGTCACGTCGCTGGACCGGACCACCCAACGGATCGTGTTGTCCCGCAACCCGAAATGGTGGGGCGCCCGTCCGCGCCTGGACAACATCACCTACCTGGTGCTGGATGACGCCGCGCGGCTGCCCGCGCTGCAGAACAACACCATCGACGCGTCGGGTGTCGGTACGGTCGACCAGCTGACCATCGCGCAGCGTACGAAAGGGATCTCGATCCGGCGGGCCCCGGCACCCGCGTGGTCTCACTTCACGTTCAACGGTGCGCCCGGGTCGATCCTCGCCGACAAGGCGCTGCGCCTCGCGGTCGCCAAGGGCATCGACCGGCGCACCATCGCCAAGGTTGTCCAATACGGCCTCACCAGTGATCCGGTGGCGTTGGGCAACCACATCTATGTCGCCGGGCAGAAGGGCTACCAGGACAACAGCGCGGTCGTCCCGTACGACCCGGACGAGGCCAAGCGGGAGCTCGACGCGTTGGGCTGGAAGCTCAACGGCCAGTTCCGCGAGAAGGACGGTCGCCCGCTGGTCATCCGCGATCTGTTCTATGACGCCCAGGGCAGCCGGCAGTTCGCCCAGATCGCGCAGCACAGTCTCGCCCAGATCGGCGTCAAGCTCGAACTGGTGTCCAGGTCCGGCAGCGGTTTCTTCACCAACTACATCAACGTCGGGGATTTCGACATCGCCCAATTCGGTTGGCTCGGTGACGCTTTCCCGCTCTCGGCGCTGACCCAGATCTACCTATCCGGCGGGGAAAGCAACTTCGGCAAGATCGGCAGCCCGCAGATCGACGCGGCGATCGAACGGACCCTCGAAGAACTCGACCCCGGCAAGGCGCGGACGTTGGCCAACGATCTCGACAAACTCATCTGGGCCGAGGGGTTCAGCCTGCCGCTGACACAATCGCCGGGCGACGTCGCGGTACGCAGCACGCTGGCCAATTTCGGCGCCGCCGGGCTCGGCGACCTGCGCTACACCGCCATCGGATTCATGCGCGGCTGACCCGGCGTAGCGGCGCCGGGATCGGCAGGATGCCCTCCACCGCGGCCGCCACCCCGATCGCCTTCCACAGCAGGCGCAGCTCGGGGCGCGGCGGAAGCGCGTCGAGCGCCGGGGCTTTCGCGGCGAGCCCGTCGAATTCGCCCCGCGACACCGCCTGGGCGATGGCGATCGCGGCGGGCTCACGGAAGTCCAGCGCGCTGTGCGCCATGGTGGGCAGCTTCAACAGCACCGCGTGCGGCAGCAGTGCGGCGACGCGCTCGGCGACCGCCGGCGGGGTGATGAGGTCGCGACCGCCGGAAACCACCGCGGTGGGCCAGCCGAAATGCGGCATCTCGGCCACCAGGTCATAGGGCTCGTCCTCGAATGTCGCCGTCTGCGTGCGCGCCTCGCGTTCCGCCACGGCCGGGTCCAGCGGAAGCCCGTCGGGTTCGGCGGCGTAGTCGAGTTCGCGGAACGCGATGCGGCTCACCAGGTCTTCCTCGTAGCGATATGGCAGGTTGCTCAGGGTGGTGAACCGGGACATCACCCACCACAACAGCTTTCGGCCATCCAGCAGCAGGTCGAGTTCGCGCTCGAGCAGGCCGGCGCCGCCGTAGCCGTAGATCGTCGCGACCACCTGGGTGGCCGCCGCGGTCATCACCCCGGCGTCGACGAGCTTGCGCATTTTGGGCGCCAGCGCGGCGGTTTCGGGGCTATCGCCCCTGAGCAGGAGCCGACGAATCGCGCGGCGCACGATCACAATGTCATGCCGCGACAGCAACGGAGAGTCCAGGATCATCGCCCGCACCCGGCCGGGATGGCGCACACCGAACCCGGAGGCGATGTAGGTGCCGTACGACGCGCCGTAGATGTCGGCCGAGTCGACGTGGGCGTCGTCGAGCACGGCGGCGATGTCGTCGACAACCTGGTTCACGGTGATCGCTTCGGGGGGCAGGTCCGCGCCCGCGTCGTCGTGGCGCGACATACCCACCCCGCGGTGTTCGATCATGATGACGTCCAGGCCGGCAGCGGCGGCGCGGCCTCGCAGGCCCTTGTACATCTGCACCGACGCCACGCCGGGACCGCCCGGGATGATGACCAGCGGGTGCGCCGACTTGCGGCCGGTGCGCACGTAGTACAGATCGAACTCTTCGCTGGTTTCCGGCGAGATCGGCCGACGCACGGGCCGCACCCCGGGCAACGCCGCGAGCTTCTCCTGCACCCGGCGCCGTTTCGCATTCATCGTCATCGGTGTCGGCCCGCCATGATCCCATTCTGCCGGGACGGCCGGCGGGCTTCGCCGCGCCGGTCCACAGGCGGGGGTTCGACGCAGCTCAGCGGGTTCGCGCTAAGCGCTGAGATCGATGCGGTGCGCGCCCTTGACGCCGTCGTACCGGTCCGGACTGCAGGTGAGCACGATTACCTGACCGTGCGTGCCGACCGTGTCGAACACCTCCCCCATCTTCGCCAGCCGGTCGGGATCGGTGAACCCCAGCGCGTCGTCGACCACCACCGGAACGGCGTCCTCCTTGGCGACCAGGGCGGCGCCGGCCAGCCGCGCCAGGATGCCGAGCTGCTCCTTGGCTCCGCCGGAGAGGGATTCGTAGGGCACCGTGACGCCGTCGAGGGTGCGGCTGCGGATGCACAGGTCGCTGTCGATGTCGACCTCGAACGTGGGCCCGAACACCGGCCGGCCGAGCCTTTCCAGTTCCGCGCGGTAGGGCTCGACGTAGCGCTGCCGGGTGGTGTCACGGTGGCGCGTCATCACCGAGCGCAACAGCCGCGCCGCACGGGCCCGGCTGCCGACCCGGATGTGCTCGCTGGCGGCATGCTCACGTTCGGTCTCCGCGGCATCGAGCTTGCCCTGGCGTCCCTCGCTGCCGAACACCGAGAGTTCGATGGTGATCTCGCGCAATGCGCGCGCGGCCTCTTCGTAGCGTTCGCGAAGTTCCTCAGCTTCCTTGGTAGCAGAGGTCAATTCGCTGTGCACCGCGTCCGGATTCGCCGCTGCAAGGCCGTCGGCGAGCTCGGCGTGGCGACGTTCGGCGGCCCGCGCCGCTTGCAGCGCCGCGTCCGCCGAGGCCGCGAGCTCGTCATCGCCGGCCGATGCCCGCTCCCGGGCCAGCCGGTCGGTGGCGGCGTCGAGCTCGCCGCGTTGCGTCTGCAACGTGTTGTGGAGAACCGTTGCGCGGGTTGCCAACTCGGTGAGCCGGGCGGATTCGGCGGTGGCGGTCCGACGGCGGTCGTCGCACTCCGCCAGCGCGGCCAGGTGAGCCTTCTCGAGGGCATCGAGTTCGTCGCGGGCCGCGCCGACGTCCGCCGGGGGGAAGCCGGCCTCGGCCGGTTGCGCGGCACGCAGCTCCGCGAGTCGCGCGCGCAGTTGGTCGATCTCCTGGTCGCCGCACAGGCCGGCCAGGGTTGCGCTCAGCTGGTCGCGGTTGCCCTGCAGTTCTCGGCGACGCTGATCGGCGGATCGAGCGGCGGCGAGGTCGACCACCCGGGCAGCGGATAACGCGGCGGCCAATTCTTCTTGTGCGGCAGTGTGTTTCGCTTGAACATCGAGCGCCGTCGCGCCCGGACTGACCCGCGCGGTCAGTATGCCGGGAACCTGGACCGAGGTGGGTCCGGTGGCCGTGATGGACCAGGTTTGGCCCGCGGACAGCGACACACGTTGCTCGCCGATGGAGAGTTCGATGTCCGCGGCAGCGGTGAACTCGACCGCGGCGGACGTCGACGCCAACTGGTCGCCGATGCGATCGGCAGCGGCGGCGGCGTTCTCGATTCGCCGCAGCAGCTGCTCGGTGATGGCGATCTCGCTGAGTGCCGCGCACACTTGATCGCGGTCCCGCCGGATTGCCCCGACCTTGTCCACTCGGGCGCTCAACCGGTCGGCTTCTTCGCGGTCGGTTTGCTCAGCGACGGCACGCCGGGCGGATTCGACGCCGAGTTGCAAGGCAGCGAGGGCCGCGGCGGCCTCTTGGGTCGCGGCGTCGGCGGCGTCGGCCCCGGCGCGCGCCGCGTCGCGCGCGTCGGCGGCGGCCTGCGCTTCGGCCTCGGCGGTAGCGACAACGGCTGTGCGGGTGCTGATTTCGGCGAGCAGTTGCAGGCGTGAGTGGTGGGCGGTTGTCGCGGCGGCGCTCGTCGCCGCTGCCGCGGCGGCGATCAACTCGGCCTCCCGCGCCTGGCCGGTGAGTTCGTCGATCTTCTCCGCGGCCTCCTGCGCGGCGGCGAGCCGGGGGCGGGCAGCGATGCGCTGCTGGGACAACTCCGCGACCCGTTCGGTCAGGGCGGCATGCCGGCACACCCGCTCGTCGACCTCGGCGACCGCCGCCGCGTACTCGGCGACCGCGGCTTCTGCGTCGGCCAGTCGCGCGATCGCCGCAGCCCATTCGCCCGTCGGACGCCCGGTTGCGGTGAAATAGCGTCCATATTCCGCGTCGATTCGCTCGATGAGCAACGGTTCGGTGCCCGACAGCGCCCCGGTGTCGCCGGCCGCCACATCGAGCGCGCGTGAGAGTGCATCGCAGCCCGAGAGATCCACCGCGGCGGTTGATGCGGACTGCAGCACCCGCTGGGCATGCCACAGGTCGCTGTCGACCGTCTCGGCCAGCATCGCGCGGACACGTTCGTGCGCCTCGTCGCCGGTGAGCTGCTCGCGGTGCGGGGCCTGAATCGTCAGCTCGGTTTCACATTTCTTATGGAACCGCTTCCGATAGATGAATCGATAAGGGCCGCAGCTCAATTCGGCGCTCACCTCGGAGCCGACATCACTGTTGGTGGGCTTGACCTGCTTGACTTCCTTCTTCGTCGAGCGGTCCCTGGACTCCAGCAGTAGGTCCAGGGCTTCGACCATCGACGACTTGCCGATCTCGTTGGCGCCGAACACCACGACGACGCCATGATCGGGAAACTCGATCTCCCGGTGCGTGATGCCGCGGTAGTTCGTCAGGATCAGGCGGTGCAACTTCATGCGGCACCCCGATCGGTGAGCCGTAGTAACAGCGCCAGCGCCGCCTGCGCGTCAACGGCGGTCTCGGAATCACCTTCGCGCGCCGTTGCCACGAGCTCGTCCACCGCCGCGGCGGCGAATCCCCCGATACCGAGATCGCTGAATTCGCCATCGGCCGGAATGACCGCCAGGTCGGTGCGGCGTTCCCACAGGCCGAGCCAGGCGTACAGCCGCGCGTACTTGTCCAGGCACGCGTCCAGCGCGGCGCGGTCGGTGACCGTCAGCGACCCGGTGAGCGCCAACCGCACCACGGTGCGGTCCTTTTCGGTCATCAAGTCCAAGTTGACGTCCAGGTCGACGATGTCGCGCCGAGTGTCGACCTGTCGGTGCATGGTGACGAAGCGCCAGCGGCCGACATGTCGCGATTCCACCGTGACGGCCCGGCGCGGATCGGCTTCGTCGATCTCGACGATGAGGACGTGGCCTGGGTCCGATTCCACGTCGTCGAAGTTGGTGACTTCGGGCGCCCCGGAGTACCAGACCCGGCCGCTGTTCCCGACGTGCGTGCGGGAATGCTTGTCCCCCAGTGCCACATAGTGCACCGTGCCGGTCACCAGCGCGTCGTCGAGCGCGGCGAGCCGGATCAGGGAGGGCTTGTCGCGATCGGGGTCCAGCACGTCGACCCCGCCGTGGGCGACCAGGATCCGGGTGACCGGTTCCGGCGTCAGGGCTTCAAGGACTTCCGCGACCAGGTCGGTGGTCGGGGCCTTGGACCGCCAAGGCGCGGCGACGATCTCCAGCCCGGGCCTGACCTGGTGCACGCCTGCCCGGTCGAGCACCACCACGTTGTCGGGGCGTTCGGCGGTGAACAGCGCGCTGGTGTACACCGAGGACGCGTCCAGCGGATCGTGGTTGCCCGGCAGCAGGTAGACGGGAATCCCGATGGCGCGCATGGCTTCCAGGGACTGCCCGACAACCTGCGGGGGAAGCTGGTTGTGTTCGAAGACATCACCGGACACCACGACGAACTCGGCACCCACCTCCGCCGCCAGCGCCCCCAACCCGGCCACCGCATCCCGCCGGGCCGCGGAGTATCGCGGCTGGGCGTCGCCGGTGAGGAAATGCCGGGTCATCCCGAGCTGCCAGTCGGCGGTGTGCAGGAATCGCATGGCGGTGGCCTCCTTTCGAACTGCGTGGTTACCAGGGCATTGCGAGCTTAAGTCCGCACACCGACAAGACGCGGGACCTCGCCCGGCAGGTCTCCGAGCGGGTACGCCGCCGCGCGCTCGTCGAGAGGTTGATCAATCAGTGGTGCTCGGCGGCCTGGGCCGACCCCGCACCAACACGTTCCGCCACCCCAAAAAAGGCTCCTGCGTGACGACGACGATGACCACGACGCGGCATAGGGGTTAGCGTGGCTTCCGTGAAAGACCAGCGCACGTTGCTGTTGATGCGCCACGCGAAATCCGACTACCCGGCGGGGGTCACCGACCACGACCGGCCGCTGGCATCCCGCGGCATCAAGCAGGCCGGACTCGCCGGTGATTGGCTGCGCGCCAACGCGCCGGCCATCGACGCCGTCCTGTGCTCCACCGCGAAGCGCGCCCGGGAGACGTTGGCCAACACGCGCATCGATGCCCCGGTGCGGTATAGCGAGCGGCTCTATGGCGCAACACCCGGCACCATGATCGAGGAGATCAACACCGTCGCCGACGACGTCAAGACGCTGCTGGTCGTCGGACATGAGCCGACGATGTCCGCCCTGGCCCTCGGCCTGGCCGGCAGTGGTACCGATACCGCTGCGGCCGAGGGAATTTCGGCCAAGTTCCCGACGTCGGCGATCGCGGTGCTGGCCGTGCCGTCCGGATGGGGAGACCTCGAACTCGGTCGCGCGCAGTTGATCGGGTTCGAGGTGCCGCGCTGAGCTACGAGTTCGTGGCCAGCGTGAGTTCCATCAGCTTGAGGGCCTGACCGCAGGCGTCGATGCCGGGTGCCTGGGGGTTGACCCACCAGCCGACCACTCCGGCCGCGTCGCTGGCCACTCCGCATGCACCGTTCGGGTCATCCGGGCGCATCACGATCGAATCGATTCCCGCGATGTTGCGCGTCTCGACCTTGTACTTCAGGAAGTCGGCGACCTTGCGTTCGTTGCTCAGGCTGCCCTGCTCGAACCAGAACCGGGTGATGTCGATGAGCCCGGCCGGGTTGGCCGCCTGCCACCTACAGATGGCGCCGACGAACGTGCTCTGGATGTCGAGCGGGTCGGCACCCACGGTCTTGGCCAGGATGTCGCTGGTGAGCACCTCACACTCCTTGAGCAGGTTCGGATACTGCTGCTGGGAGTTGTTGTTGCGCGTGGGGCCACCCGCCTTCACGGCGTTGCCCGCGACGGACCTCGAACATCCGGTCAACATCAGTAACGCCGCGATCAAGACGGCTACCACGGGGCGGACGTTTCTTCTGGTCATTTGGAGTTCGCAATCGACTGACGCGCCAATTCTTTGGCTATGTCGCATGGCGGCGGAAACGGCTTTTGGCTGAAGCTGATCGACCACTCGATGAAGTCGTCCTGAAATTGGATGCCCACCTCGCATAGCGAGTCACCGAGGTTCGGTTCGTTTCCTATCGCGATGAAGCCGCCGTGTCCGTTGATGTTGATGTCATCGACGCTGGCGCGCGAGAGTTCCTCGGTCTTGCGCTCGCGTCCGATCGGACTGCCGCGATACCAGGAGAAGGAGAAGTGCGGACCGAGGATGCCGCCGCCCGCCAGCCATTGGCAGCCGACGGAGTTCCGGGCCGTGTTGATCAGCCCGGTTACCTTGGTCAGCTCGGCCACCGTCTGATCGCTGATGCCGCCGCACTGGGGGAACATCGGCCCGTGGTGTCCCTCCGAATTCCCCGGCGCTGTCGACGACGTCGCCCCCGGTTTGTTGCCGCCCGAATCGGAGCACGCCGCAACCGCGGGAACCAAGATCGCCAAGGCTAATGCCGCACCGGCCAGCGCCCTCGAGTTACGCCGCACCGCTACCCTGCTTCTGCTCAGCCTGCTGCCGGTCCACACGATGCACTGTAGCGGCAGCTCAGCGGGTCAACCACCGACGCGCCTGAGCAGGCGTTTCAGTCGCCCCCACGCGGGTTGGGCCATCCGGCGGCTGCTGCCCACCGCGGGACGCGCCGTATGCGACCCTTACGAAATGCTCCTGGCACTGCTGCGCCAGTACATCCAGCCGTACCGGCGGCTGGTCGCAGTGCTGATGGCGCTCCAGCTGACCAGCACGCTGGCCTCGCTGTACCTGCCGACGGTCAACGCCGCAATCATCGACGAGGGCGTCGCCAAGGGCGACACGGCCACCATCGTCCGGCTCGGCATGGTGATGCTTTCGGTCACCGGGTTGCAGGCGTTGTGCGCGGTCGCGGCGGTGTACTTCGGCTCGCGAACCGGGATGGGCTTCGGCCGCGACCTGCGTGCCGCGATGTTCAACCACATCACCACCTTCTCCGAGCATGAGACCGCCCGCTTCGGCGCACCCACGCTGTTGACGCGCAGCACCAACGACGTCCGCCAGATTCAGTACTTGGTTCAGATATCGAGCACCGTGCTGGTCACCGCGCCCATCATGTGCATCGGCGGAATCTTCATGGCCATCCACCAAGAGGCGGCGCTGACCTGGCTGCTGCTGGTGAGCGTTCCCATCATGGCCGTGGCCAACTACTGGGTGATGTCGCACATGCTGCCCCTGTTCCGCCGGATGCAAGGCCTGATCGACGGCATCAATCGGGTAATGCGCGACCAGCTTTCCGGCGTCCGGGTCGTGCGGGCGTTCGCCCGCGAGGCCTACGAGCGCGACCGATTCGCCCGCGCCAATGCCGCCCTGTCGAACACCGCGCTGACCGCCGGCAATTGGCAGGCGGTGATGCTGCCGGTGACCACGCTGACCGTCAACGTTTCCAGCGTCGCGCTGATCTGGTTCGGTGGGCTGCGCATCGATCGTGGCCAAATGCAGGTCGGCTCGCTGACCGCCTTTCTGGCCTACTTCACCCAGATCCTCATGGCGGTGTTGATGGCGACCATGACGCTGGTGGTGCTGCCGCGAGCGTCCGTGTGCGCCGAACGGATCACCGAGGTGCTCGCCACCCAGGCCGCGGTCAGCGACCCGCCGCGGCCGGTGTTTCCGGGCGGCGGGATCACCGGGGTGGTGCGCGTGGCGGGTGCGACGTTCACCTATCCGGGCGCCGACAGCCCGGTGCTGCAGGACATTTCGTTGACGGCACGGCCCGGCACCACCACGGCCATCGTCGGTAGCACCGGTTCGGGAAAGTCGACGCTGGTGTCGCTGATCTGCCGGCTCTACGACGTGACCGGCGGCGCCGTCCTCGTCGACGATGTCGATGTCCGCGATTACCACACAGAGCGGCTCTGGTCCGCGATCGGGCTGGTTCCCCAGCGCGGCTATCTGTTCTCCGGGACCGTGGCCGATAACCTGCGCTACGGCAAGGCGGACGCGACTGACGACGAGATGTGGGACGCGTTGCGGGTGGCCGACGCCGAAGGATTCGTCCGCGCACACGATGACGGGCTGCGAATGCGGGTGGCCCAGGGCGGAATCAACTTCTCCGGCGGCCAGCGGCAGCGACTGGCGATCGCGCGGGCGGTCATCCGCCGCCCGACCATCTACCTCTTCGACGACTCGTTCGGGGCTCTCGACGTGCACACCGACGCGCGGGTACGGGCATCGCTCCAGCAGATAGCGGGCGAGGCCACCGTCATCGTTGTCACCCAACGGGTTTCGACCGCCGCCCAGGCCGACCAGGTTATCGTCATCGACGGCGGGAAGCTGGTGGGCACCGGCACGCACGAAACGCTGCTGACCGACTGCGCCACCTACGCGGAGTTCGCCGACTCGCAGTCGGTGAGCGCCTTGCGATCGGGTCGGGTCGGGGGCGCGCCATGACCGCGGCGGCCACCCGAGGTTTGACCCCGGCCCCGGCCGGGCGGTCGCGCGACTTCTGGGGTTCGGCTGCCCGACTGGTGAAACGACTTGCGCCGCAACGCCGGCTGAGCATTGCGGTGATCATCCTGGGTATCACGGGGACGGCGATCGGAGTTGTCGTCCCGCGAATCCTCGGGCACGCCACGGATCTGCTGTTCAACGGGGTGCTCGGTCGACAGCTCCCCGCGGGCATCACCAAGGCCCAGGCCGTCGCCGCGGCCCGGGCCCGGGGCGAGGGCACCTTCGCCGACCTGCTGTCGGGGATGAATGTGGTGCCGGGCAAGGGCGTGGACTTCGGCGCGGTGGCCCGGACCTTGGCCGTGGCGCTGGGCCTGTATCTGATTTCGGCCCTGTTGATTTGGGCGCAAGCGCGGCTGCTCAACGTCACCGTGCAACGCGCCATGGTCGCGCTGCGTTCCGATGTCGAGGACAAGATCCACCGGCTGCCGTTGTCGTACTTCGATGGCCGCCAACGTGGCGAGCTGCTGAGCCGGGTCACCAACGATATCGACAATGTGCAGTCGTCGCTGTCGATGACCATCAGCCAGCTGGTGACGTCGATCCTGACCGTGGTGGCGGTACTGGCGATGATGGTGTCCATCTCGCCGCTGTTGACCCTGATCGCGGTGGCGACGGTGCCGCTGTCGTTGGTGGCGACGCGCGCGATCGCGCGGCGCGCGCAGCGGCTGTTCGTCGCGCAGTGGACGAGCATCGGTCGCCTCAACGCCCACATCGAGGAGACCTACAGTGGCTTCACGGTGGTCAAGACGTTCGGCCACCAGGCCGCGGCTCGCAAGCAATTCCGCGATTGCAACGACGACGTTTATCACGCCAGTTTCGGCGCCCAAATGTTCTCCGGCCTGGTGGCACCGGCGACCGCATTCATCGGCAACCTCGGCTACGTGGCGGTCGCCGTGGTGGGCGGCCTGCAGGTGGCCACCGGCCACATCACTCTCGGAGGTATCCAGGCCTTCATCCAATATGTCCGGCAGTTCAACGCCCCGCTTAGCCAGGTGGCCGGGATGTACAACACCCTGCAGTCCGGGGTGGCCAGCGCTGAGCGGGTGTTCGATCTGCTCGACGAGCCCGAGGAATCGCCGGACCCCGAGCCCGCTCTGCCGGGGCTCGACGGACGCCCGGCCGGGCGGGTGGAGTTCCAGCACGTGAGCTTCGGTTACCACCCGAACGCCCCGGTGATCCACGACCTGTCGATGGTGGCCGAGCCGGGTAGCACCGTGGCGATCGTCGGGCCCACCGGAGCCGGCAAGACCACTCTGGTGAACCTGCTCATGCGGTTCTACGACGTCGATTCCGGCCGGATCCTGGTCGACGGGATCGACATCACCACGGTGAACAGGCAGGCGCTCCGGTCGCGAATCGGCATGGTCTTGCAGGACACCTGGCTCTTCGACGGGACGATCGCTGAGAACATCGCCTACGGGCGGCCCGAGGCCAGTGCGGACGAGGTGGTGCAGGCCGCCAAGGCGGCTTATGTCGACCGGTTTGTACACACCCTGCCAGCCGGCTACCAGACGCGCGTCAGCGGCGGGGGCGGCAATATCAGCGCCGGCGAGAAGCAGCTCATCACCATCGCGCGCGCATTTCTGGCCAGGCCGCGGCTACTGATCCTGGACGAGGCGACCAGCTCGGTCGACACCCGCACCGAAGCGCTCATCGCCCGGGCCATGTCTGAGCTTCGCCGGGATCGAACGAGCTTCATTATCGCGCACCGCCTTTCGACGATCCGCGACGCCGACCGCATCGTGGTGGTCGAGGCGGGCCGCATCGTCGAACAAGGCAGCCACGCCGAGCTGTTGGCCCGCCAAGGCGCCTACTACGCCATGACGCGGGCGTAGCGCAACATCCCGCCGCGTGGCCTGGCCGCAATCGCGTCGCGGGGAACGCATTTCACTCCCGGTGCCAAAAGTTAGTGTCACTGCGTCGGCTCCGTGGGGGTTGCAGCAGAATGGCAACGGTAGTGACCGGAAGGACCGATAGGCGATGGTGGACAAGCGTCTCGAACTCGGCCTGCTCGGACCGCTGGAGATGAGCGTCGACGGCACGCTGGTGCCCCTGGGCACCCCCAAACAGCGGGCGGTGCTGGCCATGCTGCTGATGAACCGCAACAGTCCGGTGGGGGTGGACCGGCTCATCACGGCTCTGTGGGACGACGAGCCGCCGTCGGGGGCACGCGCCAGCATTCATTCCTACGTGTCCAACCTGCGTAAGCTGCTCAGCGGCGCCGGCATCGACCCGCGGGCGGTGTTGGCCGCGGCGCCTCCCGGATACCGGCTCAACATCGCCGAAAGCGATTGCGATCTGGGGCGGTTCATCGCCGAGAAGACGGCGGGCGTGCATGCCGCCGCCACGGGCAGATTCGAAGAGGCCGGCCAGCACTTGGCGGCGGCATTGGCGCAGTGGCGCGGGCCGGTGCTCGAGGACCTGCGCGAGTTCCAATTCGTCGACACCTTCGCCACTTCCCTTGTCGAGGAAAAGATCCTGGTCCATGGCGCAAAGGCGGAGGCCGAAATTGCTTGCGGGCGTGCGTTCGCCGTGATCACCGAGCTGGAGACGCTGACCGCGGAACATCCCTACCGCGAGCCGCTGTGGGCCCAGTTGATCACGGCATACTATCTGACCGACCGCCAATCTGACGCGTTGGCCGCCTACCGCCGCGTCAAAACCACTCTCGCGGACGACCTGGGGATCGATCCGGGACCGACACTGCGGTCGCTCAATGAGCAGATCCTGCGGCAGGAACCGCTAGACGTGAAGCGAACCGCCAAGACCGCCGCCGTCGATACGGTCACGGTCCTCGAACAGCACACCATGGTGTCCGGCCAGCAGGCCATCGCGTATCTGCACGAGATCTCGGGACGCAGCTATCCGCTGCGAGCGGCGGCGACCCGGATCGGGCGGCTCAGCGACAACGACATCGTCCTCGACAGCCCCAAAGTCAGCCGCCACCATGCGGTCATCGTCGACACGGGCACCAGCTTCATCATCAACGACCTCCGCTCTTCCAACGGGGTGCACGTGCAGCATGAGCGAATCCGCTCCGCCGCCACGCTGCGCGACGGCGACCACGTCCGCATCTGCGACCACGAATTCACGTTTCAGATCGCCACGGACGGCGAGAGCACACCGGGCTAATCGGTTGATTGTCATGCGTCGGGCTGGGCGGGGGCTTACGGTCATGGTTGCTGGGCCAGGGGGTTGCGGCTGACCCGTGTGCCCGGCGATTGTTGGGTTGTCGACGGTGTGGTGGCTGGGTGAAGGATCGGCGATGAGTGATGAGCAGGCCTCGCGGGCGGGGACGGAATTTGGGCCTTATCACCTAAAGCGGCTGCTGGGCCGGGGTGGGATGGGGGAGGTTTACGAGGCCGAGCACACCGTCAAGGAGTGGACGGTGGCGGTCAAGCTGCTCTCGGAGACGTTCAGCAGGGACCCGGTCTTTCGCGAGCGGATGAAACGTGAAGCCCGCACCGCCGGTCGTTTGCAGGAGCCGCACGTGGTGCCCATTCACGACTACGGCGAAATCGATGGGCAGATGTTCTTGGAGATGCGCCTGATCGAGGGCACCGACCTAGACAGCGTGCTCAAACGCTTTGGCCCGCTGGCCCCGCCGCGCGCGGTGGCCATCATCACCCAGATCGCCTCGGCGCTCGATGCCGCCCATGCCGCGGGAGTGATGCATCGCGACGTCAAACCGCAGAACATCCTGGTCACTCGCGACGACTTCGCCTACCTGGTCGACTTCGGCATCGCCAGCGCCACCACCGACGAGAAGCTCACCCAGTTGGGCACCGCGGTCGGCACCTGGAAATACATGGCGCCCGAACGCTTTTCCAATGCCGAAGTCACTTACCGCGCCGACATCTACGCGCTGGCCTGCGTGCTCTACGAATGCCTCACCGGCTCGCCGCCCTACACATCCAGCAGCGCTGGCGCACTGGTTACCGCCCACACCATGAACCCCATCCCCCAGCCCACCGCGGTGCGCCCGGGCATCCCCAAGGGCTTCGACGCGGTAGTCACCCGCGGGATGGCCAAGAAACCCGAGGACCGCTACGCCAGCGCCGGCGACCTGGCCCTGGCCGCCCACGACGCGCTCAGCGACCCCGACCAGGACCACGCCGCCACCATCTTGCGCCGCAGCCAAGAAGCCACCCTGCCGGGCACCGTGATGGCGCCTCCCCCGCCGCCGCGTCCGGCGGCCAACACCCCGCCACCGTCGCCGGGCCAGAATGCACCGACACCCACCCCGGCGCTCGGCTCGACTCCGGTTCCCGGGCAAAGCGCTCCGCCCTGGCGGCCCGACAGTGGGCCCATTCCGGCCGCCGCCCAGCCCCCGGTCACGCCGCCCTATTACCAAGCCGCCAACGCCAATTGGGGCAGTGCACCACAACAATTCGGCGGCCCACCCGCCTGGAACCAACCCCCACCGAAACGACGCAACCCCTGGCCCATCGTCGCCGCCGTCGCCGCGCTGGTGATCGTCGTGGTCCTGGCTGCCGTGGGCATCGCGATATTCATGGGAGGCGACGACAGCAACCCGCAGGCGAACCGCACGTCGACGACGACCACCACCAGGACCGTCCCCACCACCACGACAACTACTCGGCCCGCCAACCCGCAGGGCAAGCTGCTGGGCATGCTGCCCGCCGGGTATCCCAGTGGCGCTTGCACGCCCGCGACCCCGAAGTCCAACAGCATTTGGGTGAATGCGCTGGCCATGGTCGACTGCGACCAGAACACCAATCAGGGTGGCCCATCCCGCGCGGTCTACGGCCTGTTCGCCAACACGGACCTGCTCAAGAAGGCGTTCGACGACGACGTGGCCGCCGTGCAGCTGATGAATTGCCCCGGAGCCGGCACGTCACCGGATGGCTGGCACCACGACAGCACGCCGTCGGTGACCGCGGGCATGATCGCTTGCGGCACCTATAAAAACCACCCCAACGTGATATGGACCAACGAGGCGAAACTCATGCTCTGTGACGTCTACGGGGATCCCCCGGCCATCGAGGACCTGCATACCTGGTGGACCAATTACGGTGGCTGATCGGATCCAAACCTTTAGCCGCACTGTGACTTTGAATTACGACTGAAGGTCGGGGCCCTCGGCGCGCAGATCGTCGACCGCCGACATGGCGCTACGCAACTTGGCCAACCATTCCTCGGCATGTTCGCCGACGAGCTTGACCGACCACGCGAGCGCGTCCGCGCGGGACCGCGCGACGCCGGCGTCGACCAATGTGTCGAGCACCTGACGCTCCGGTTGCTTCAAGCGCGTCATCACAGGTACTGCGATGTGAGTGAAGAGGATTCGCTCCGCGCCGGTGCTGGAGCCGATCTCGACGCCCCAGGAAACCTTGCGGCCGTAGCGATCCTGCGCCTCGTCGGCGATGCGCATTCGCTCCGAACGGGTTTCCTCGCGGAAGCGCGACGCGCGCCCTTCCGCGCGGGCCTCGGTCTCTTTCTCCGAGCCCTGCGGTTCGGGCAGTCTCCCGATGACCGTGATCTCTTCGCGGTCGACGATGACCGTCGGGTCGCCGTCGAACCAGCTTTCGGGCAGGCGCCCGGCGAACCATTCGGCGGCGTCGCTCGCGTCGGGTTGCTGTGCCTGCTGCCAGCCGCCGGGGCGGCCGTAGCGCCGGCCGTGCGTGTGGTGAGATTTCATAATTACATGATTACATCGTTACAGCCGCAATGGAATGGCGTTCACCGCCGGCGAACGCAGCCCCGCACCGGCCCGCGCGCAGAAGGCGCGTCGGGTGCGGAAAACCCGTTGATATGGGCAGTTCAAAGTTGTATTTTTGGTAGCGAAGCAGGCCCGGAAACGACCAATTCCCAAGCGCCGGATGTCAGGGTAGAAAACCGGCCGCGTAGGACCCGCGCATGACGGAGCCCAACGCCCCCTAGCGTCGTCCGGGCCTGCCCATGTCCGCAGGATTTCCCCGGTCAGTCGCCGCCAGAACCGTCCCCGCGGCGGATCCGGAAGAGCTTGACCTCGTTCTTGATGCCCTTGAGGCGGCGCGCACCGGCGAACGACGCATCGAATCGGCCGGCGTCGCCGATCGTCTCCCAGACCGAGTCCGCCGCCAGCACCGTGCCCGGGCGCGCCACACTGGTGACCCGGCTCGCGACGTTGACCGGGCTGCCGAACCAGTCTCCCGCCCGGCTCACCGCCATGCCGGAGGCCACCCCCGCTCTCAGCCGCGGGAAGTCGGCGTCGGTGTCGACGGCGTCCACGAGCTTCACCACCACGTCGAGCATGGGCAGCGGATCGGGGCAGACGAACATGACCGCGTCGCCGATCGTCTTGATGAACCGCACGGGCGGGACGGTGACGTCTCGGGCCAGGACCGCCAGCCGGTTGGCCAGATGACCCAGCTCCTCCGCCGACACCGCTTCGCCGATCCGGGTGAAGCCGACGAGGTCGGCGAAGGCCACCGTGATCTGACGCGCTCCCGGCAGCGGCTGGCCGGCGGCGCGCTCGGCGGCGTTGACCGCTTCGGTCTCCATCATGTGGCGCAGCTGCATGAACATCATGTGCCGCAGCAGCGGGCCGAGTTCGGGCGCGATTTGGCTGACTAATGCCTTTGACGCCTTGGCGATTTCCAGTTCGGTTGCCCCCGGCCGCATGATCGCCGAAAGCGCGGAGTAGCGCATGACCTCGGCGGCCCGGGACAGGCCTTCCGCGAGCACCCGGACCACCAGCACCACCTGCTCGGGATCCAGGCCCAGCTCGACGAAACGCCGGGCGTAGGCGGCGGCTTCACCGTCGGCGCGCATGTGCACGACGGCATCGGGGTCCTCGATTCGGGCCAGACCGATGGCGCGTTGCAACTGCTGCAGAAGGTCCAGTTCGATGCCGTGGGTCTCGCTGATCTCTCGGGCGGACACGTAACTGCCGTCGTCACCGATGAGGTGGCGGGTGGCCAGCAGCAGCGGCGGATTGGTCGTCCTGATCTCCTCGGCGGTGATGCCCTGCTCGAGCAGCCACTCCACCAATTCGGCCCGTTCGGCGCGTGCGCTGCCCTCGAGTCCGTCGAGTAGGTCCTCGTCCACTTCGTCAACGTACAACGGGCGCCGATCGCGAGCCATGATGGAAAGCGATGAGCACACCTCTGCTGCGGGGATTTCCGCCGATCGTCGATGAGCACGCGAGTGTGCTGATCCTGGGGTCATTTCCCAGCGCACAATCCCTGGCAGTCGGTCAGTACTACGGCAATCCCCGAAATGCGTTCTGGCCGATCACCGGCGAGCTGTTCGGGTTCGACGCGACGGCGCCGTACGAAGCACGGCTGGTCGCGCTGCAATCGGCGGGCGTGGCCCTCTGGGACGTCTTGCGCGCATGTCGCCGCGCCGGCAGCGCGGATGCGGCAATCGAGCCGAAAAGCCTGGCGGTCAACGACTTCGATGGACTGTTCGCGCGGTACCCAACGATCGCGCGGGTCTACTTCAACGGCGCCAAGGCTGCGGAGCTGTACCGCAGGCTCGCCGAGGCCGACGAGCGGGTCGAGTACCGGCGGCTACCGTCGACGAGCCCGGCAAACGCCATCCGACCGGGCGCCAAGCTGGCCGCGTGGCGCGAGATCACGTCGATCGCGAGCGCGGCGAAGCCGGGCGAAGCGGGTCGGCGCAATAGATGAGGCGCTCTTTATGACACCGGCGGTTGCCGGTGTGCCCACGGCCTGGCGGATTCGATCTGCGCGGCCAGCGACAACAGCGTCGCTTCGTCGTACGGCCTGCCCACCAGCTGCACGGCGATCGGCAGACCGTCACCGTCGAAGTCCCACGGCACGGCCGCCGCAGGCTGTCCGGTCAGGTTCCAGACCTGCTGGTAGGGCACCTGTTGCGCCACCGCCAGCAGCGTCCATACCGCGCCGCGGCGCTGGTAGGCGCCGATGCGAGACGGGCCCGTCGCGTTGCCGGGCGTGACGACGACATCGACGTCGTCGAAGATCGCTTGGATCCGGGCGGCCGCTGCCGGCTCCGCGTCGCGAAGGGCGGTCATTCGGCGGTCCGAGAAAAACGAACCGGCGCGCGCCAGGTTGCGGGTGCGCGCTTCGAGACGTTCGGGGTAAGCGAGCGAATCGGCGTCGTCACTGATACCGCGCAGGTAGCGGGGCAGGTAATTGGTCATGATGGCCGACGGCGGATAGTCGGGGTCGGCGGTGATCACGTCATGACCGAGATCGCGGAGCAACGCGCCGGCCTGTTCTACCGCCGTGAGCTGATGCTTGCCGATCCTGACGGGCAGCGGCGTTGGCGACTTGGTGCTCAAGGCAATTCGCAGCTTGCCGGGGTGACGCGTCGCCGCGGCCGCGAACTCGCCCTCGGGCCCCGGCACGGTCGACGTCGCATCGAGGAAAAGCGCCGCGTCCAGGACCGACCGGGCGAGCGGGCCGTTGACACTCAGCCCGTACCACGCATCGTCGTGCGGCTCCAACGACACTCGATCCCGTTGTGGTTTGACGCCGAACAGTCCGCACCAGATCGCCGGGATGCGAATCGACCCGCCACCGTCGGACCCCAGCGCCAGCGGAGCGAGTCCGGCGGCCACCGCGGCGGCGCTGCCGCCACTGCTGCCGCCTGGAGTTCGCCTGGGATTCCATGGGTTGCGGGTCGCACCGAACGTCAGCGATTCGGTGTAGGGAAACATCATCAGCTCGGGCACATTGGTCTTGCCGAGGATGACGGCGCCCGCGGCGCGTAGCCGGCGGACCACCTCCGCGTCGGAGGTCGCGGCGGGGCGGTGTCCGCCGCTGCCATAGGTCGTCACCTCGCCGGCGACGTCGACATCGTCTTTGATCGCGATCGGCACCCCGAGCAGCGGGAGCCGCTCGCCGGCGTCGAGGCGGTCCTGCGCGACGGCGGCCTCGTATCGCGCGCTGTCCGAGAGCACCACGCGATAGCAGCGCAGCTGGCTGTCCAGCCGCGCGATCCGTTCCAGGTAGATTTCGAGCAGCTCGGGCGCGGTCAGTTCGCCGTCGGCCAGCATTCGTGCCTGAGCCGCCGCGCCGGCAAAGGCCACGTCGCGAGCGTCCACTGCGGCAGCGTATCCCCCGCACCGGGCCGGCCAGTACCGTGGGCGACATGCCCTGCGTGTTCTGTGCGATCGTCGCCGGCGAGGCCCCGGCCATCCGGATCCATGAAGACGACGACTACCTGGCGATCCTCGACATCCGCCCGTTCACCCGCGGCCACACCCTGGTGATCCCCAAGAGGCACAGCGTGGATCTCACCGACACGCCGCCGGAGACGCTGGCTGGGCTGGTCACCATCGGCCAACGGATCGCCCGCGCCGCCCGCGCGACGGAGTTGGCCGACGCGACCAACATCGCGATCAACGACGGCAGCGCCGCCTTTCAGACGGTGTTCCACATCCACCTACACGTGCTGCCCCGGCGCAACGGCGACAAACTGTCGGTCGCCAAGGGAATGTTGCTGCGGCGCGACCCCGACCGGGACGCCACCGCGGAAATCCTGCGCTCGGCTCTGGCCCGCATCGACGCCAGCCAGTAATACTGGGCGGATGGCACTTCCGTCCTGGGTCGAGCAGCGGTTGCTGCCTCAGGTCCTGCGCGTACACGACACCGTCTATCGCAGGACGAACGGCTGGATCGGTCATCGCATGCTGCTGATACCCAGCCTGCTGCTCCATACCGTGGGCGCTAAGACGGGCCAGGCGCGAACAGCGGCGCTCACCTATGCCCGGGACGGCGACGACTACCTGATCGTCGCTTCCAAGGGCGGCGACCCGCGCGCGCCCGGCTGGTATCACAACCTGCGCAAGCATCCGGACGTGGAGATCAACGTCGGGCCAAAGCGTTTGGCGATGACCGCCCGCGCGGTGCTGCCGGACGATCCCGACTACGCCCGGCTGTGGCAGATCGTCAACAAGAACAACGGCGACCGGTACACGGCCTACCAGCAGAAGACCTCGCGACCGATTCCCGTCGTGGTACTCGCGCGACGTCGACCCTGAACCTGACGCGGAGGTTTATTCTCCACTAGCGCGCGGTGAATTACTCGATGGCTCACCAAACGGCGCGGGATCGGCTGGAGCGGGTATGAGTCCGTGGGCGGGAAACCCTTGGCGGCGATTCAGGCTGCCCCCGCGGCTCGGTTGGCTCTTCGTCGGTGCATACGGTTTGGCGGCCGCCCTGGTGGTGGCTTCCTCGATCGGCGGCTGGGAGGGCGCCTACGCAACCCGACCGGTCGACGAAATCGCCCTGGCGGTGTGCCTGCTGTTCGGGGCGGGGTGTGCCGGCTACGCGGCCCGGTCGGCGGCCGGTCGGCAAAGGGCCGGGTGGCTGGCAATGGTGACGGCCCAGCTGGGCTGGGCGGCGGGCGAGGTCATCTGGGCCGTGTACGACGTGCGTTCGGAACTGGCCCACGCCACCCATCCCGCCGCCGCGGAGATCGTGCTGTTGCTATGGCCGTTCGGCGCGTACGCGTCGCTGGTGCTGTTGTCGCGCTTCTCGCGGCAAAGCCCGCGGCGACTGGTGCTGGACGGCCTCATCGTGGCGACGTCGCTGTTCGTGGTGTCGTGGGTCTTCGTCCTCGAGAAACAACTGCGCGAGGACAGCGGTTCGCAGGCGACGACGATCGCCGAAGTCTTCAACGACGTCCTCCTGCTGACGACCTCGATCCTGATGCTGTCCCGGGTTCGTCGCGGCGACCCGCCGAGCCGCAACCTGCTGGCCGGGGGCGTGACGACGATCAGCATTGCCGACATCACGATGGTGTTCAAGAGCGGGATCGGCAGCTACCAGGTCAGCGATCTCGTGGACCTCGGCAGAGTGGGCGGGCTCGCCATGATCGCGCTCGCCGCGCTGTCGAGCGTCTACGAGGTGCCGGTGCCGGGGGCGCGTGACGACGAAATACGGTCGCGCACCCGGCTGTGGCTGCCGTACCTGCCGCTGCTGGTGGCCGCCGCAGTCGGGCTGACCCGCGCGGTCAGGTTGATGGCGCACGGACCTCTGCTGATCGCGCTGGGGATCCTGGTGGCCGCGGTGCTCGTCCGGCAATTCGTCATGCTGATGGAGAACCAGAGGTTGTTGTCCGAGGTGGCGCGGGAAGCGTTCCGTGACAGCCTGACGGGGCTGGCCAATCGGGCCTACTTCCTCGATCGGCTGGAGCAGGCCGTCGCCCGGCGAAGCTGCGAAATTTCGCCCATTGCGGTGTTGTGCCTCGACCTCGACAATTTCAAATCGGTCAACGACGCCCTCGGCCACCCTGCCGGTGACGAATTGCTGATCCGGGTCGCCGGGCGGCTCACCGCCGCCTTGGACGACAGGTGCGTCACCGCTCGCCTCGGTGGTGATGAGTTCGCAGTGCTCATCGAGGGGTCCATCGAAGAATCACAAGGAGCGGCGCGACGGGTTCTCGAGGCGTTCAACGCCCCGATTCTGGTCGATGGCGTTCCGATACCGGTCCGACCGAGTGTCGGTTACACGGTCGCCACCGCCTCGTCGGACTGCAGCGTCGAGCAGCTCCTCAGGCATGCCGACCTGGCCATGTACACCGCTAAACGCGAAGGCGGCCAATGCATTCGGAGCTTCGTGCCGGATCTGTCCCTCTCGTTCTCGACCGCGCAGCCGACGGGGCCCATCCCGGCGGCAGTAAAGGTCGCCAAGCCGGGCGCCGCACCGATGTTCAGGCGCGCCGCTGACGTAGGGACGTCACGGCCGGTGCAACCGCAGGAAGGTATCGACGGCGTCCGGTGGCCCCCGACAGCCATCCGGATTGCATTGTCCCTCTTGATCATTGGCGTGGTCGCGTTCACTGCGACCAGCGCCCTCTACCCGAACGCCAGCCACAGCGTCTTCTTCGCCAAATCCCTGTACTCGGCGTTGAACCTGCTGGCGGCCGGGCTGATTGCCGTGCGCGCGTGCCGCCTCAAGGCCGACCGCCTTGCGTGGTCTTTGATCGCGGCGGGCATGGCGTTGTCGGCGCTAGGTGACGTCGCCTATGCCTTATGGGTCCCGAACGCCCAGTCGCCCTCGGTTGCCGATCCCGAATACCTGGCTTTCTATCCGCTCGTCTATGCCGGGATTCTGCTGCTGATGCGATCGCGCCTCAAGCGGGTGCCGATGCCCATCCGCCTCGATTCCCTGGTGTGCGCGTTGGCCGTCGCCGCACTGGCCGCGGCGCTGCGGGCCGGGCCCATGCATGGCGCCGCCGCACGGACACCCGCCACCGTGCTGGTGGGTCTGGTCTACCCGTGGGGCGATCTGGTCCTGCTGGCGCTGGCCGTCGGCATGCTGCCAATCCTCGGTTGGCGCAGCGAATTTCGCTGGGGTTTTCTGGTGGTCGGGCTGGTTGGCTTCGCGGTCGCCGACACGGCCTACCTCTTTCAAACCTCGGCGGGCTCATACCGGGTCGGCACCACGCTGGACGCGCTCTGGCCGGCTTCGTCGCTGCTGGTGGCGATGGCCAGCTGGGCGCGTGGGTCGTCGGCGGCGCCGGCGGCACGGCGTGGACTCGCCTCCTACGCGGTTCCGGTGACCTGCACCGTCGTAGCACTGGGCGTCACCATCCTGGGGCACGATTCGCGGCTCGCGTCGACGCTCGCCGCGCTGAGCCTCGTTGCGGTCGCCGCCCGATTCTCGGTGACCTTCCGGGATATCAGCATGCTGGCCGAAAGCCACCAGCAGGCCATGACGGACGAATTGACCACCCTGCCCAATCGGCGATCACTCGCGACGGCGCTGACCGAGCTGTCGGCTTCCGCGTCACCCGTCGGGACGTCGTCGCGTCGTTCGCTGCTCTTGCTGAATCTGCATAAGCTGCGCGAGATCAACGACTCCGTCGGTCGCCACTTCGGTGATGAGCTGGTGTGGCACATCGCAAACCGACTGGCGCACAGCGTTCGTCGCGATGACCTGCTTGCGCGCGTGAGCGACGAAGAATTCGCCATCCTGCTCGGTGAGGGATCGGATCTGGTCGCCGCACGCGCCCAGGCGGGGCGGTTGCTCGAAGGCGTCAGCATCCCATTCGAACTCGACGCCATCAGCGTGCAGATCGATGCTTGCATCGCCATCGCGCTCTACCCCGATCACTGCGACCATCCGCAGGAGCTGTTGAATCGCGCCGAGGCGGCGATCCCGCACGCCAAGTCCGCCCTCAGCAGGATCGCGGTGTACGAGTCCGCCTTTGAGATTGACCGTGATCACGACCCCAACCTCGTCGGGGAGTTGCGGGCCGCGCTGATCGATGGCGACCAGTTGACGGTGCACTACCAGCCCAAGGTGAACGCGAGTGACGGAAACGTCCACAGCGTCGAGGCGTTGCTGCGCTGGCGACATCCCACCCGCGGGTTGCTGCTGCCAGAGGAATTCCTTCCGGCCGCGGAGCGGGCCGGCTTGATGCGCACGATCGCCAATCGCACCATCAACCTCACGCTCGAGCAAGTTCGGTCCTGGCGCGACCAGGGCATTCCGCTGACAGTCGCGGTGAACCTGTCGACGACGAACCTGCTCGACCTCGACCTCGCCGTCACCATCGAGCGGCTGCTGCGGGTCCACGGCCTACCCCCCGAAGCGCTGATCGTCGAGATCACCGAGAGCGCCCTCGTCGATTCGGAGCGCTCCCGCAACACCGTCGCCGCCCTGCAGCTTCTCGGCGTTCGGATCTCGCTGGACGACTACGGCACCGGATGGTCGTCTCTGGCGCGCCTGCAGGATGTCTCGGTCGACGAACTCAAACTCGACCGAAGGTTCGTAGCGCGGCTGGCCCAGGACCCGCGGTCGGTTGCCATTGTGCAGTCCACCGTGGACTTGGCCCAGAACCTGGGCGCCGACCTGGTCGCCGAGGGGGTCGAAGACGAGGTCACCCTGAGCGCGCTGCGGCGCTACGGCTGCACCATCACCCAAGGGTTCGTGCACAGCGCGCCGTTGCCGCCGGACGAACTGCAACGCTGGATCACAACCCGGAGCGCGATCGCGGGCATCGAATCCGAACGATCGGCTATGACGGACGGTTAAAACAACTCCTTGGCCAGCAATTCCAGCGTCAGCACCCGTGCCGGAGCGGTGGCCGGGTCGATGCCGCGGCGAGCCGAGGCGACCGGGTGCACCATCACCTCGTCGACGTCGAACCGCTGCGCAAGCGCTCGCAACTGGTCGGCGGCCTCGGCCGGTGTACCGAGGACCGCTCGTTGCAGCCCGCTCTCCACGATGCGCTCCTGCTGCGGCGTCAGCTCGGCGTCTTGGGCTTCCTCAACCAGGGGCACCGGGCCCAGGGGCTGTCCGGTGCGCAGCTTCGCCATGATCTGTAGGTTGGGCAGCATCAATGCCGTTGCCTCGTCGCGTGTTTCGGCCACCGCGGCGTTCACGGTCAGGAACGTCAGCGGTTCGGGGGTTAGGGGGCTGGGCCTGAATCGGGAGCGATAGAGCTCGAGCGCCTCTTCGGTTCCGCTGCCCGAGAAGTGATGCGCGAAGACGTACGGCAGCCCCTTGGCGGCGGCCAGATGCGCCGAGTACATCGACGAGCCCAGTAGCCACAAGCGTGGCTCACCGGCCGCCGCCGGAGTCGCCTTGAGGCGATAGTCCCCCGAGCGCAGCGGTACCACCACGCCGCGCGCGCTCATCAGCGCCGCCACGTCGTCGAGGTACTCCGGAAAGTTTTCGATGTCACGGTCGTCCCGGCCGCCACGCAGCGCGTAGGAGGTCACCGGGTCGGACCCGGGCGCCCGACCGATGCCCAGGTCGATGCGGCCCGGGGCGGCGGCCTCCAGCAGCGCGAACTGCTCGGCCACCGCCAGCGGCGCGTGATTGGGCAGCATCACACCGCCGGACCCCAGCCGCACCTGCGTGGTCTGCGCGGCCAGATAGGCGATCAGGACCGGCGGGCTTGTGGCGCCGACCGACGGCATGTTGTGGTGCTCGGCGACCCAGTAGCGCGTGAAACCCAGGCGATCCGCGGCCTGTGCCAGCTGCACGGTCGCGGCGAGCGCATCGCTGGTCGTCTGGTCGGTGCGCACCGGGACGAGATCAAGGACGGAAAGACGCACGTTCGCGTCAACGTCTGATGGCGTGCGAACGTTCCCGGGCGTCAACGGTCCTTCGTATCTCAGTAGTCCTTCAGCGTGATCGAACTGACGATGCGGTCGAAGACCTCCTGCGGGATCGGCGCCCCGCCCGGAATGTTGTCGACGACAAGCCATTGGTTGCGGCTGACGTAGTCGTTGAACTCCTTGCGGTAGTTGGTGAAGCCGAGTTCGTAGTCATCACCCGCGGTGGCGAGCTCGCCGGCCAGGATGTAGGCGCCCAGGAGGGCGACGCTGGTTCCCTGGCCCGACAACGGCGAACAGCAATATCCGGCATCGCCGACCAGCGCCACCCGGCCCTTCGACCAGCGGTCCATCTTGATCTGGGACATCTCGTCGAAGTAGAAATCCGGTGCGCCGCGCAGGTATTCCAGCAGTTGGGGACGGACCCACCCGTCGTCGGCCATCCGCCGCTCCAGCTCGGCGAACTGCGCCTCGGTATCGCGGTAGTCGATGCGCAGATCGGTGTCCATGAAACCCAGCATGGCCCGGGCCTCGCTGTTGTTGCGGGCGCTGTACACCCCGGCCATCGTGGAGTCCCCGTAATGCCACGTCTGCCAATAGTCCAAGTCGAGAAAATTGGGCACGGTGAAGATCGCCGCGTAAGTGCCCAGCCGCTCGATGAATTGGTCCTCGGGGCCGAACACCAATCGGCGCACGTTCGAGTGCAGGCCGTCTGCCCCGACGACCAGGTCGAAGCTGCGCGCAGGGGCACGTTCGAAGGTCACGTTGACGGCCGTGCCGTCGTCCTCCAAGCCGATGATGGTGTCATCGAAGATGTATTCGGCCGTCCATTGGCTTGCGCCGTACAACAATTCGACGAGGTCGTCACGCAAGAGCTCGATATCGGGGCTGTCGATGGGTCCGCTGGTGGGCGTCGACTCCGTGTCGCGGGAGAGCTCGTTGCCGTCGCGGTCGACGACGGAAGCGCCCCGAATTTGCGTCTTCCGTTTTTGGGCGGCGGCCAGCAGCCCCATGCGTTCCAGCACTCCCAGCGCCGGCCCGCGCACGTCGATCGCCTGACCGCCCGGCCGCGGCCCGGGGTGGCGCTCCACCACGGTGACCGAATAACCGTGCCGTCCAAGCCAATAAGCCGCCGTTGCACCGGCCACGCTCGCGCCGGAAATCAGAACGTCAGTCACTTGATCCCTGCCAGCCATTTCGCGTCTCGGAAAACGTCGTCGAGCATTGCTGGTGTCAACCTACCGGTAAACATGTTTTGCTGGCTCGGGTGGTAGCAGCCGAGTAACCGCACACCAGGGGCGAATTGCGCCACCACCCCGTGGCCGAACCGCGGTTTGCGCATGGCGGACGCTCCCGGCAGGCGCAGCGCGATTTGCCAGGCGAAGCCGCCCAACGCCACGATCGTGCGCACATGCTCGGATACCAGCCGCCATTCGGCCTCCAGCCAGGGCCAGCAGGTGTCGCGCTCCGCCGGCGTCGGGGCGTTGGCCGGGGGCGCGCACCGCACCGGTGCCGCGATGCGAACCCCGTTGGCCCGCAACCCATCCGCGGCATCCACGCTGGTGGGTTGGTTGACGAGCCCGGCCCGGTGCAGCGCCGCGTAAAGCTGATCGCCGGACCGGTCGCCGGTGAACATGCGTCCGGTTCGGTTGGCCCCGTGCGCGGCGGGGGCCAACCCGACGATCAACAGCCGCGGCCGCTCCGACCCCCAGCCCGGCACGGGCCGGCCCCAATACGGCTGGTCGGCGAACGCGCGGCGCTTGATGACGGCCACGTCTTCGCGCCATTCGACCAACCGCGGGCACGCCCGGCAGACGCTGATCAGGGCGTCGAGTTCGGGGATCGACGCGGCGTGCGGCGCGAGCGCGGCGACCTGTGCGGCGTCGGCGGCCACGGTGGTCTGCGGGGTCGCCGGATCACCCGGCCATCCGGTGCCGGGGACCACTGGGGAATCGAACGCCTGGCCGGTACGAGGGTGGAGGAGCACATGAACATCCTGCAGTCAGCCGGTAGGCGGCGGCCGAACGCCCCGAAATACTCGGTGGTCTCGCCGCAAATCAACGGCTAAATTCTGCCCGGGATATTTCATGAGCCATACGAGCCGCGGCCCGGCGCTTCTCATCTTGTCCGCCACGCTGATGGCGACGGCCGGTACCGGCATCTCGGTGATCGCGTTTCCATGGCTGGCGTTGCAGCATCATGACCGCGCGCGCGACGCGTCGATCGTGGCCGCGGCCATGACGCTGCCACTGGTGCTGTCCACCCTGGTCGCCGGCTCCGCGGTCGACTTCTTCGGGCGGCGCCGGATTTCGCTCGTTTCCGACTCGCTCTCCGGCGCGGCGGTGAGCGCCGTCCCGCTGATCACCTGGGTGTTCGGCGTCGACGCGATCAACGTCGCCGAGCTGGCCGGATTGGCCTTCTGCGCGGCGGCCTTCGACCCCGCGGGGACCACGGCGCGCCAGTCGATGCTGCCCGAGGCCGCCGCCCGCGCGGGCTGGTCGCTGGACCGCACCAACGGCCTCTACGAGGCGATCCTCAACCTTGGTTTCATGGTGGGCCCCGGCATCGGCGGCCTGATGATCGCCACGGTCGGCGGCGTCGACACCATGTGGGTCACGGCGGGTTGTTTCGGGTTGTCGTTGTTGGCGATTGGTGCGCTGCGGCTCGAAGGCACCGGCAAGCCCCACCACGCGACCCGCCCCGGCGGGTTGGTGTCCGGCATCGTCGAGGGCCTGCGGTTCGTCTGGACTCTGCGGGTGCTCCGGACGCTCGGCCTGATCGACCTGGCCGTCACCGCGTTGTACCTGCCGATGGAAAGCGTGCTCTTCCCAAAGTATTTCGCCGAGCAGGACCAGCCTGCGGAGTTGGGTTGGGCGCTGATGGCCCTCGCGGTCGGTGGCGTGGCGGGCGCGCTGGGCTATACGGCGCTCTCGAAATACACCCGGCGGCGTACGGCCGTTCTGACGGCGACCCTGACCTTTGGCGCGGCGACGGTGGGCATCGCGTTCCTGCCGCCGCTGCCGGTGATCTTGGTGCTCTGCGCGGTGACCGGCCTGGTCTACGGGCCGATCCAGCCCATCTACAACTACGTCATGCAGACCCGCGCGCCTCATCATCTGCGCGGCAGGGTGGTCGGGGTGATGGCGGGGCTGACCTACGCCGCCGGGCCGTTGGGCCTGCTGGTGGCCGGTCCGCTCGCCGACGCCGCCGGGTTGAACGTCACCTTCCTGGCGCTCGCGGTGCCGATTCTGCTGATCGGGTTGTTGGCCATCCGGCTGCCGTCGTTGCGGGAGTTGGACTTGGAGGCAAGTCGGCAGTCGCCGCTGTGATCCGTCAGTCGCCGAGGATCTTGCGCTTTTGCTGCTCGAATTCCTCATCGGTGAGCAATCCCCGGTCTTTCAGCGCGGCCAGCCGCTCGAGCCGCTCGATCGGGTCCGCAGCCTGTTGGGTCTGCGCCGCCTGCATGGCGCCGAGCGCCTGCTGCTGCATCTCGGCTCCGCGCCGCATCATCTCATCCCGGAATGCGGTCGGATCGGCAATGGCTTGGCGGATGACATCGGCCATCGGCATACCCATGACCTGAGCGCCCGCCAGGTCGGGACGGGCCGAGGTCACGGCGTCGATTGCCACATCGGCCGTGGCGGCCGGCTGGCGGTCCATTTGGATGCGGCTGTGGTCCTTCGGGTCGTAGAGCACCGGCAGTCTCATGCCCGGACGCGGTGGGCTCAACTGAGGTAGCAGCGCGGTGAGGCTGGCCTCGAACGGCGGTTCGGCGTCCGGCGTGACCCGCAGCAGCAGCTTCCAACGAACTTCGGTGTTGCCAACCAGGTTCGGGTTGCCGATCGTGACGGAAATCGCCGACTGCTCGGCGGCGAGGACCTCCGCAAACGCACGGATGCCGACTTTGCTGAGATCTCGCCGTCCGAACATCTCTGACCCGCCTTTCGCCAGAATCGCTCAACTGTACAGCGCCCCCCGGCCCGTAGGATCGGTCCGTGACCGCTGATGTCCTGGCCGAGCTCATCGCCGGCCTGCCCGACGGCATGATCGTCACCGACCCGACCGTGACCGAGGGCTACCGCCAGGACCGCGCCTTCGACCCGTCGGCCGGCAAACCGTTGGCCGTGGTCCGGCCGCGGCGCACCGAAGACGTGCAAACCGTGTTGCGCTGGGCGTGTGCTCATTCGGTCCCGGTGGTGACCCGGGGCGCCGGCAGCGGCCTGTCCGGTGGGGCCACGGCGCTGGACAACGGAATCGTCCTGTCGACGGAGAAGATGCGCGACATCACCGTCGACCCGGTCACCCGCACCGCGGTATGCCAGCCGGGTTTGTTCAACGCCGAGGTCAAGAAGGCCGCCGCCGAGCACGGCCTGTGGTATCCCCCCGATCCGTCGTCCTTCGAGATCTGCAGCATCGGCGGCAACATCGCCACCAACGCCGGCGGCCTGTGCTGCGTCAAGTACGGCGTCACCACCGACTACGTGCTGGGGATGCAGGTGGTGCTGGCCGACGGCACGGCGGTCCGACTCGGCGGCCCAAGGCTCAAGGACGTCGCGGGGCTGTCGCTGACGAAGCTTTTCGTCGGCAGCGAAGGCACCCTGGGCGTCGTCACCGAGGTAACGCTGCGCCTGGTGCCCAAGCAGAACGCGTCCAGCATCGTGGTGGCCTCTTTCGCGACGGTCGAGGCGGCCGTCGAAGCGGTGCTCGGGGTCACCGCGCGGTTGCGCCCGTCGATGCTGGAGTTCATGGATTCGGTGGCCATCAACGCCGTCGAGGACACCTTGCGCATGGACCTGGACCGGGGGGCGGCCGCGATGCTGGAGGCCGGGTCCGACGAAAGGGGGCGCGCGGGCTCAGAAGACGCTTCGGTGATAGCCGCGGTGTTCGCGGAATGTGGTGCGGCGGAGGTATTTTCGACCGACGACCCCGACGAGGGCGAGGCGTTCGTCGCTGCCCGCAGGTTCTGCATCCCCGCGGTGGAGGCGAAGGGATCGCTACTGCTCGAGGATGTCGGGGTCCCGCTCCCGGCGCTGGGCCAGCTGGTCACCGGCATCGCGGACATCGCGGCCGAGCGTGACCTGACGATCTCGGTGATCGCCCACGCCGGCGACGGCAACACCCACCCGTTGATCGTGTACGACCCCGGGGATGCCGCGATGACCGAGCGGGCCCATCTCGCGTTCGGCGAGATCATGGATTTGGCCGTCGGCCTCGGCGGGACGATCACCGGCGAGCACGGCGTCGGCCGGTTGAAGCGGCCGTGGCTGGCCGGCTACCTCGGGCCCGAGGTGATGGACCTCAACCGGCGGATCAAGCAGGCCTTGGACCCACGGGGCATCCTCAACCCGGGCGCGGCGATCTAGGGCTTTGTATCTACTCGAGTGTGCGGCTGGCCGCACACTCGGTGCTCAGCGTGCGGCTAGGCGCACACTCGCCGGCGACCGCGTTGACATTCTGGCCTGAGTGTCGTACGAATGAGACATGTCCCCGGTTATGTCTCGTAACGCGCCGGTCAAGTTCGAGCTGGCGACCGCCGACACCTGGCGGGATCCGTGGCCGATGTACCGCGCGCTCCGCGACCAGGATCCGGTGCACCACGTCGTGCCGGCCAAGCGGCCCGACCACGACTACTACGTGCTGTCCCGGCACGCCGACGTGTGGGCCGCCGCCCGCGACCATGAGACGTTTTCCTCCGCGCAGGGATTGACTGTCAATTACGGCGACCTGGAAATGATTGGGCTGCAGGACAACCCACCGTTCGTCATGCAGGATCCGCCGGTGCACACCGAGTTTCGGAAACTCGTATCGCGCGGCTTCACGCCACGACAGGTGGAGGCGGTGGAGTCCAAGGTGCGCGAGTTCGTCGTCGAGCGCATCGAGCGGCTGCGCGCGAACGGCGGCGGCGACATCGTCACCGAGTTGTTCAAACCCCTGCCGTCGATGGTGGTCGCGCGCTACCTCGGTGTCCCCGAGGAAGATCGGGCGCAATTCGATGGATGGACCGACGTGATCGTCGCGGCCAACACCGTTGAGGGCGGCGTCGCCGGTGCGCTGGAAACGGTCGGTGATGCCGTCGGGTCGATGATGGCCTACTTCACCGCCTTGATCGAGCGCCGTCGGACCGAGCCCGAAGACGACACCATCTCGCACCTGGTGGCCGCCGGCGTGGGCGCCGACGGTGATATCGCCGGCACGCTGTCGGTGCTGGCGTTCACGTTCACCATGGTCACCGGCGGCAACGACACCACCACTGGAATGCTCGGCGGCTCAATGCCTTTGCTGCATCAACGCCCCGACCAGCGCCGGCTGCTTGCCGACGATCTCGGGCTGATCCCCGACGCGGTCGAGGAGCTGCTCAGGCTGACCTCGCCGGTGCAGGGATTGGCCCGCACGACCACCCGCGACGTGACGATCGGCGACACCACCATCCCCGCCGGTCGCAAAGTTTTCCTGCTGTACGGGTCGGCCAACCGCGACGAGCGCCAATATGGTCCGGACGCCGGCGAACTCGACGTGACGCGACGCCCGCGCAACATCATGACCTTCAGCCACGGTGCGCACCACTGCCTTGGCGCGGCGGCGGCGCGCATGCAATCCCGGGTCGCCCTGACCGAACTGCTCACCCGCTGCCCGGATTTCGAGGTCGACGAGTCCGCGGTCGTCTGGTCGGGGGGAAGCTACGTGCGGCGCCCGCTGTCGGTACCGATGCGGGTGAAGCGCTGATGCCGAACGACTGGCTGGGCACGCACCGCACCGAAGCGGCCGCGGACCGGATCCTCGACGCGGCCGAGCAGCTTTATACCGAGCGCGACCAGGCGTCGATCGGCATGAACGACATCGCCAGGGCCGCCGGCTGTTCCCGCGCCACGCTGTACCGGTACTTCGAGAACCGCGAGGCGCTGCGAACCGCCTACGTACACCGCGAAACCCGTCGGCTCAGCCGCGCGATCAAGGAGCGGATCGGCGGCATCGACGATCCCCGGGAACGGCTCGTCGCGAGCATCACCGCCACGCTGCGGATGGTTCGCGGCAGCCGCGCGTTGGCGTCGTGGTTCGCCATCACCCGGCCGCCGATCGGCGCCGAGGTGGCCGGGCAGTCCGAGGTGATCACCGCCCTGGCGGCCGCGTTCGTCGGCTCACTCGGGCCCGAAGATCCCGCCGTGGTGGAACGCCGGGCACGTTGGGTGGTGCGAGTGATCACTTCACTGCTGCAGTTCCCGGGCCGAGACGACGCCGACGAGCGGGCGATGATCGAAGAGTTCGTCGTGCCGATCGTGACACCGGTTCCCGCCCGGAGTTAGGCGCCCGTTTCACCAGACCGGGCCCCAACGACCCGGGCGCTCAGGTTCGCACGCGCGTGAAGCGGTGCAGCAGCCAGGCCAAGGGGATGGTCAGCGCCATCGTCGCGACGAACAGGCCCAGCATCGAACCGGTGTACACGTGGGCGCGGACGATGTACACCATGGCGAATTCCATGGTGATCAAGTGGATGAGGAAGATTTCGTAGGAGATCTCCCCCAGCCACACCATCGGCCGCGTCGCCAGCATCCGCCAGTACCAGCCCTGGTCCCCCAGGGCCAGCGGCGCCACCGCGAGCGCGGCGATCACGGCATAGAAACAAGTCTTGAACAGGGCCTCGCTCAGCGTCGCCGGCGACGTGGTGGGCGCGCCGGCGATGGGAGTCGAGACGATGAAGTAGCAGATCGTGGCGAGCGGTATGGCCACGAACGCGTACCCGCGCACGCCCATCGCCTGCAGCACGGCCAGCAGCATCCCGGCGAGGAACCAGGCCAGATAGGTGGGCAGCCAGAGCCGCGCGCCGTCGGGGAACCAGTGATCGGTGTGCACGAGGATCAGCCACGCCGGGCTGATCAGCGTCAGCGCGGCCAGCGCGCCCAGCAGCAGCCTCGGCTGCCACCGCCGCCGGCAGACGAGCACCAACAGCAGGTATGCCAGCAACGGAAGCAGCACGTAGAAGGAAGCCTCCACCGCGAGGCTCCACATCTGGGTCAGGCCCTGATGCAGGTACTTCCCCAGGTAGCCGTTGCAGTAGATCTGCGTCAGCGTCAGGTTGCGCGCCAGGCCGAGCCATGTGTGCCCGGGGTTGGGTCCCGCCTCGCGGAAGTGGTACAGCACGTAAGCGAACAGCACGGTGATGACGTAGGCCGGCATGATGCGCCGAACCCGATGCCACGCATAGCGACTCAGCGACGGTGGCGGCCCGCCGGTGGCCGCTGATTTCAACCACGGCCGGAACAGCAGGAAGCCGGAGAGCACGAAAAAGATCGGCACGCCGATCTCCATCCGGGAGCCGACCAGGCCCCAATAACCGTGGGTGTACTTGCCGGTGGTGTAGGCCGCGTGGGTGCCGACGACGAGAAGTGCGGCGACGGCACGGATTCCGGTCAGGGAGGCGACCCGGTCGACGTGGGCGGTCTGCTCGAGTCCGCCCTGGGCGTCTTGTTCTTCGGACAGGGTCATCCGGTGTGTTTCCTGCGCGGCTTTCCGCCATCCCGGCTGCGTGGCTTGGTCGCCGAACGGTCCGGCTGAAGGTTGATCAGCACTCCCGAAATGCGGGTGTGCTCGAGCTTTTTCAGGGTCGACGTCGGCAGCTTGGCCGGCAACTCCACCAGCGAGAAGTCCGGGCCGATCGCGATGTGGCCGAAATCGCTGCGATGCAGGCCGCCCTCGTTGGCGATGGCACCGACGATGGAGCCGGGGCCGATCTTGTGCCGCTTGCCCACCGCGATGCGGTAAGTGGTGAAGGGTCTGGTCTGTCTTGGCTTTTCGGGACGCTCCCGATGTTCGGTGTGCCGCTCGCGCCGCTCGCGCGGCGGCTCGGGCGACATGAGGAATTCTTCGCCATCGCGGGACTGCAGCGCCAGGGCCGCGGCTATGTCGGCCAGCGGGACATCATGCTCGCGTTCGTAGTCCTCGACCAGCTTGCGGAACAGCTCGATTCCCGGACGGCCCAGCGCGTTGGTGATGGAATCGGCGAACTTCGCCACCCGCTGGGCATTGACGTCCTCGACGGTGGGCAGCTCGGCCTCGGTGAGCGTTTGCCGAGTCGCCTTCTCGATCGCCTTGAGCAGGTGGCGCTCCCGCGGGGAGACGAACAGCAGCGCGGTCCCCGAGCGGCCGGCCCGGCCGGTGCGTCCGATGCGGTGCACGTAGGACTCGGTGTCGTGCGGGATGTCGTAGTTGAGGACGTGCGATATCCGCTCCACATCCAGCCCGCGTGCGGCCACGTCGGTGGCGACCAGGATGTCGATGCCACCGTCCTTCAGCGCGGCGACGGTCCGCTCCCGCTGGCCCTGAGGAATGTCCCCGTTGATGGCGGCCGCGGAAAAGCCTCGGGCCCTTAGTTTTTCCGCGACTTCTTCGGTAGCCTGCTTGGTGCGCACGAAGACGATCATCGCCTCGAACGGCTCGACTTCCAGCACCCGGGTCAGCGCGTCCATCTTTCGCGGACCGGCGACCTGGATGTAGCGCTGTGAAATGTTCTCCGCGGTAGCGGTTTTCGCCTTGGTGGAGACCTCGAGCGGATCGTGCAGGTACTTGGTGGTGAGCTTGCGGATCGCCGCCGGCATGGTCGCCGAGAAGAGGGCGACCTGTTTGTACTCGGGGGTGTCGGCCAAGATGCGTTCGACGTCCTCGGCGAAGCCCATGGTGAGCATCTCGTCGGCCTCGTCAAGCACCAGGTAGTCGACGTGCGACAGGTCCAGCGTCCCGCGTTCGAGATGGTCGATGACCCGGCCGGGGGTGCCGACCACCACCTGGGCGCCGCGCCGCAGCCCGGCCAGCTGAACCGTGTAGGAGGAACCGCCGTAGATCGGCAGCACGTTGATCTTCGGCAGGTGGGCCCCGTAACGGCTGAACGCCTCGGCCACCTGCAGCGCCAGCTCCCGGGTGGGGGCCAGCACCAGCGCCTGAGTCGCCCTGCTGGCGGCGTCGATCTTGGACAGGATCGGGATCGCGAACGCCGCGGTCTTGCCGGTGCCGGTCTGCGCGAGCCCGACGACGTCCGAGCCCTCCATCAGCGCCGGAATCGTCGCGGCTTGGATGCCCGTGGGTGACTCGTAGCCGACGTCGGCGATCGCCCGCAGGACCGAGGGATGGATCTGCAGGTCGGCAAACGTCGGAGAGGCAGCCTCAGGCGAGGTGTCCGGGAGGGTCATCGTCCAAGGAGTCTAGTGGTGATCGCGAGCTCAGCGGGAGCTGAGCGCTGCGGGTCACCACCATCGGGCCCCGTGGTGATCGCGAGCTCAGCGGGAGCTGAGCGCTGCGGGTCACCACCATCGGGCCCCGATCGCGAGGCCCCGTGATCATGAGCACAGCCGCGCCGGGCCCGGCCATGCCTGTCACACCTGCGCGCGCGATGACGGTACGGTGCGCGATGTGTGGTCGATACCCCGCCGTACCGAGCCACTGACCGGCTCGGCCGCTCTCGCGTTGATCGCCATGACGTTGACCGGCTGTGGTTCGGGAGACTCCACGGTCGCGAAGACGCCGCAGGCTACGACGACTACGGACACCCCGTCCATCACCGCCCCGGCTCAGCCCTCCGGCGCCGCCGCACCGCCCGGCAGCACCGCGCCGGCGGACCCATGCGCGATCAACCTCGCCTCCCCCACGATCGCGAAGGTGGTCTCTGAGCTCCCGCGCGACCCGCGCAGCCAGCAAGGCTGGAACCCCGAGCCACTGGCCGGCAACTACAACCAGTGCGCCCAGCTGTCGGCGGTGATCATCAAGGCCAATACCAACGCCGTCAATCCCACCACCCGGGCGGTGCTGTTCCATCTCGGGCAGTTCATCCCGCAGGGGGTCCCCGACACCTACGGGTTCAATGGCATCGACGCGTCGCAAACCACCGGCGACACGGTGGCGCTGACCTACCCCAGCGGCATCAACGGGTTGAACACCGATGTGCGATTCCACTGGAACGGCAACGGCGTGGAGCTGATCGGTAACGCACCGGGTCACTGAGCCTCCGTTTCCGTCAGTCCCCTCACCTACAGTTGCTGCTGTGTTCGTCACCGGCGACAGCATCGTGTACAGCGCGTCGGACCTCGCCGCCGCAGCCCGCTGCGAGTACGCCCTGTTGCGGGATTTCGACGCGAAGCTGGGCCGGGGACCCGCCGCCACGGTCGAGGATGATTTGCTCGCGCGGACCGCGGTCCTCGGGAACGAGCACGAGCGACGCGAATTGGACCGGCTACGCGAGAAGTTCGGTGATGGCGTTGCGGTCATCGGCCGCCCGGCCTACACGCTCGCCGGCCTCGCGGCGGCCGCCGAGGCAACCCGGCGCGCCATCGCCGGCGGCGCGCCCGCGGTGTATCAAGCCGCCATGTTCGACGGCCGCTTCCTCGGCTTCGCCGACTTTTTGGTGCGAGACGACGAGCACTACCGAGTGATCGACACCAAGCTGGCCCGTTCGGCCAACGTCACCGCGCTGCTCCAGCTGGCCGCCTACGCCGACGCGCTGGCCGCCTCCGGTGTGCCGGTGGCCCCCGAGGCCGAACTGCACCTGGGCGACGGGACGGCGGCGCGCTACCGCGTCCGCGACCTCGTTCCCGTCTACCGCTCCCAGCGCGCCCGATTGCAGCGGCTCCTGGACGAGCACCACGCCGGGGGCGCCGCGGTTCGCTGGGATGACGAGGGCGTGGGCGCCTGCTTGCGTTGCCCGTTGTGCACCGGGCAACTGCGGGCCACCGACGACCTGCTGCTGGTCGCCGGCATGCGAGTGGGCCAGCGGGACAAGTTGATCGACGCCGGAATCACCACGGTGTCCGAGCTCGCCCGGCACACCGGCCCGGTACCGGAGATCGCGTCCGGCACACTCGGCAAACTGACCGCCCAGGCGAGCCTTCAAGTTCGCCAACGCGAAACCGGCACACCGCTTTTCGAGATCGTCGACCCGCAGCCGCTGACGCTGCTACCCGAACCGGACCCGGGCGACCTGTTCTTCGACTTCGAGGGCGACCCGCTGTGGACCGTCGACGGACGGGAGTGGGGTTTGGAATACCTGTTCGGCGTCCTGGAAGCGGGGCCGGCCGGCGGCTTTCGCCCCTTATGGGCGCACAACCGGGTGGACGAACGCAAGGCCCTGACCGATTTCCTGGCGATGGTGGCCAAGCGCCGCAAGCGCCGTCCGAACATGCACATCTACCACTACGCGCCGTACGAGAAGACCGCGCTGCTGAAGCTCGCCGGCCGCTACGGGGCCGGCGAGGACCAGGTTGACGAATTGCTGCGCAGCGGAACGCTCGTAGACCTTTACCCGTTGGTACGCAAGAGTATTCGCGTGGGCGCGGAATCGTTCAGCCTGAAGGCGCTGGAACCGCTCTACATGGGAGCGCAGCTGCGGGCCGGCGACGTGACCACGGCCACCGGTTCGATCACCTCCTACGCGCGGTACTGCGAACTGCAGGCCGACGGCCGACGCGACGAGGCCGCCTCCGTGCTCAAGGAGATCGAGGACTACAACCACTACGACTGCCGCTCGACCCAGGAACTGCGTAACTGGTTGATGTTGCGCGCCTACGAATCCGGCGTCGTACCGGTCGGCGCCCAGCCCGTGCGGGGCGGCAACACCGTCGAGGACCACGACCAGTTGGCGGTGACCTTGTCGGGGTTCACCGGTGACCCCGCCATCGGTGAGCGCACTCCCGAGCAGACGGCGGTCGCACTGCTGGCCGCGGCGCGCGGCTACCACCGGCGCGAGGACAAACCGTTCTGGTGGGCCCACTTTGACCGGCTGAACTTCCCCGTCGAGGAATGGGCGGACAACACCGACGTCTTCATCGCGGAGAACGCGTCGCTTGCCGTCGACTGGAACACGCCGCCCCGCGCGCGCAAGCGGCAGCGACGGGTCCGACTGCGCGGTGAGCTGGCACGCGGGGAGCTGGTGGCCGACGTCTTCGCGCTCTACGACCCGCCGGCCCCACCGGGGATGTCCGACGATCCCGACCGGCGGGCGGCCGGACGCGCCACTGTCGTCGAGGCCGACGACCCGGCGCTGCCCACCGAGGTGACCATCGTTGAGCGAGTGGGCAACGACGGCAAGCCATTCCACCAACTCCCGTTCGCGCTCACCCCGGGCCCGCCGATTCCGACGACCGCACTGCGCGAATCGATCGAAACGACGGCCACCGCCGTGGCGGCCGGCTTGCCGCAGCTACCCCGCAACGCCGTCGCCGACATCCTGCTGCGCCGCGCGCCCCGCACGCTCAGCGGGACCGCGCCGCCGCGTGGCACCGACACCGCAGCCGACATCGCCGCCGCGGTACTGGATTTGGATTCGTCGTACCTGGCAGTGCATGGACCGCCGGGCACCGGCAAAACACATACCGCCGCCCGCGTGATCCAGCGCCTGGTCACCGTCCACGGCTGGCGCGTCGGCGTGGTCGCGCAGTCGCATGCCGCGGTGGAGAACCTGTTGGACTGCGTCATCGACGCCGGGCTGGAGCCGGCGCGGGTGGCGAAGAAACGCAATGACCACAACGCCCCGCGCTGGCAGGAGATCGACGGCGGCGCTTACGCCAGTTTCATCGCTGACACCGCGGGCTGCGTGGTGGGCGGAACCGCATGGGATTTCGCCAACGCCAATCGGGTCCCGCGCGACAGCCTGGACCTGCTGGTGATCGACGAGGCGGGCCAATTCTGTCTGGCCAACACCATCGCCGTGGCGCCGGCCGCGGCGAACCTGTTGCTGCTCGGCGACCCCCAGCAGCTGCCGCAGGTCAGCCAGGGAACCCATCCCGACCCGGTTGACACGTCCGCCCTCGACTGGCTGGTGGACGGCCAGCGCACGCTGCCCGACGAACGGGGCTATTTCCTGGACCTGTCGTACCGGATGCACCCGGCGGTGTGCGCCGCGGTGTCCGCCCTGTCCTACGAGGGCAGGCTGCGTTCCCACGAGTGCACCGCCGCCCGACGCCTGGCCGGATACCGGCCCGGCGTCCGGACGCTCACCGTCGGGCACCACGGCAACTCGACGGAGAGCCCCGAGGAGGCGGAAGCGATCGCCGCCGAGATCGATCGACTGCTCGGAACACCGTGGACCGATGAGCACGGCACCCGGCCCCTGACCGCTTCCGACGTGTTGGTGCTGGCGCCCTACAACGCCCAGGTGGCGCTGCTGCGCCGCCGGTTGACCGCCGGCGGGCTCGGCGAGGCCCGGGTTGGCACGGTCGACAAGTTCCAGGGCGGGCAGGCGCCGGTGGTGTTCATCTCGATGACGGCCTCTTCCGCGGACGTGGTGCCGCGCGGAATGTCGTTCCTGCTCAACAGGAACCGGCTCAACGTCGCCATCAGCCGGGCTCAGTATGCGGCGGTTATCGTGCGCTCGGGGTCGCTGACCGAGTACCTGCCCACCACGCCCGCGGGGTTGATCGACCTGGGCGCATTTCTGGCGCTGACGCAGCGGACGTGACAACCGGCCCGGGCCTAGTTGCCGGACGAGTGGCGACCGTAACCGGTCGGGTCTTCGTCGGCATCGCGGCGGTGCCGATGACCGCGCGCCGAGCCGTTCTGCGGCCGCGGGGGCGGCGGCGCGGGCCGATCGCGGGGGGCGGACCGGTAGGCGCGCGCAGACAGTTCGGTTACCGGACGGAACCGCTGACGGGCGTCGACATGGGAGCCGTTGTGCGCGAAACCGATTGGGCCACCGTTCGGAACGGGGTCGTCGCGCCGGCTGTGCCATGCCGACGGCGGGCGCGGGCGGGCGGGACGATCGGCCGGAGTCCCGGCACCGCTTGCGCGCCCGTACGCCGCGCGCGATGCGGGGGCGGCCTCCGGTTCACCAAGGATGAATTCGACGTAGTCGTCGTCGTCATAATCATCGCCAACCAAATCGCCCACCCCGGGCGGCCCGCCGGCCGCGGCCGACGGAACGTAACCGATCAAGAACAAGGCGGCCAAGATCCCGAACAGCGCAATGAACGCGGGCAACAGCACCGATTGCGACATGGCGGCCGCGAACGGGTCGCGCAGGAACTCGGGCAGTTGCAGCGTGGCGGGCGCCTCCTCGCCGACACCGCCGGACGGCTGCGGCGGCATCTCGGCGCCGATCCGTGCGGTCATGAACGCGGCCATGCCGGCGCTTCCGAGCACCGCGCCGAGCTGGCGGACGGAGTTGTACACGGCGGAGCCCGCGCCGGCCAGGCGCGGCGGCAGGTTGCGCGTCGCGGTGGCGGTCAGCGGCGACCACACGAACGCCATCCCGACGCCCGACGCAAAGAACGGCAACACCAGCCGCCAGATCGGCGTCGCCGGTGACATCTCGAAGGTGAGCCAGGTCAGCGCTATCGCCAGCACCGAGAAGCCGAACCCGAGGACCGGCCGTGGATGGTATTTGTCGACCATCCTGCCGACGAACGGGGCGAACACACCGTTGGCGATCGCCATCGGCGCGATCAGCAGGGCCGAGCGCGTCGGCGACAGCCCGCACACGGCCTGCGCGTAGAACGTCAGCGGCAGCATCATCGCCGTCGCGGCGAACGAGACGATGGCCACCCCGACGTTGCACAGGCCGAAGTCGCGGTCGCGGAAGATCACCAGGGGAATCAGCGGCTCGTCGGTGTTCATCGACTGCCAGAACGCGAACACCGTCATGAACCCGGCTCCGGCGACCAGCATCGCCCAGATCCACGGCTGCCAGTGCGCGGCCTGGCCCTGTTGCAGCCCGAACACGATCAGGAAGATCCCCACGCCGGACAGCGCGACGCCGACCACGTCGAACCGGTGCGACTGGGTGGGCAGCACCGGCACCAGCCAGTACGCCAGCGCGAGCCCGGCCACGCCGATGGGGACGTTGACGAAGAAGATCCACTGCCACCCCAGCCCGTCGACCAGCACGCCGCCGGCCAGCGGGCCCACCAGGCTGGCGACCCCGGCGGTGGCTCCCCAAAGGCTCACCGCGACGCCGCGCCGCTCCGCCGGGAAGATCCGGGTGATCGTCGACAAGGTCTGCGGGGTGAGCACCCCGGCGCCGACTCCCTGCACCACCCGGGCGGCGATCAGCATGGCGGCGCTGCCCGACAGCCCGCACCACACCGAGGCGACGGTGAACACCACCAGACCGATCAGGTACAGGTTCTTGGGGCCGAATCGGTCACCGAGCCGCCCGGCCACCAGCAACACGACCGCATAACCCAGCAGGTAGGCGCTGGTTACCCAGACCACGGTGTCGTAGCCGATGTGCAACTTGGTCATGATCGTCGGGTTCGCGATGGCGACGATGGTCGAGTCGACCATGATCATGAAAAAGCCGATCATCATCGCCCAGAGCGCGTTCCAGGGCTTCTGGGATTGCGGGGAATTCTGGGTGAGGAAGTTCCAGCGCTTGGTGAGGTGGGCTGGGTTCGGCGCAGCGCGCCGGGTCATCCCGGACGACGGAGGCGTCGCCGCGGTCATCTACCCACCTCGTTTCAGCTTCCGTGGATGGCCGGCTGCACGGGGCCGTCTCGTCGGCGGGCCCGGACCGTCACGGACATCCAGCCTGCATTATGGCCGCTGACGCAATTGAGGGCAGCGACTGACCCGATCCGGGTACATCACGCGAAGGTTTCGTGCGTTCTGCAGCGCGCAGGTTAGCCTGGTAGGACGCCATTTGCAGGAGAGGCAAGATGCGGGCCCGACGGAAGCGGTCTTCGAACCGGTTTTTTAGCATGTCGCACGCGGAGCAGGCGCCGACGCCCACCAACGGCCGGCCCAAGACGTCCGCGCGGGCTTTGGCCCAGGTCATCGAGCGGAGCTCGCGGATCCAAGGACCGGCGGCCGAGGCCTATGTGTCCCGGCTGCGCAACGCGCACCCGAGCAGCAGCCCGGCCGACATCCTCGCCAAGCTGCAGAAGCGCTACGTGGGCATGGTGACGGCCAGCGGCATGGCGGTGGGCGCGGCGGCGACGATCCCCGGCATCGGCACCTTGAGCGCGCTGTCTGCCGCCGCGGCGGAAACGGTGACGTTCCTGGAGGCCACCGCGTTCTTCGTGTTGGCCGTCGCGGTGGTCTACGACATCCCCGCCGATCACCGGGAACGCCGCCGCGCCCTGGTGCTGTCGGTGCTAGTCGGCGATAACAGTAAGGAAGCGGTCACCCAACTGTTCGGCCCGAGCCGCACCAACGGTGGCTGGATTTCCGAGAGCGTGGCCGCCGTGCCACTGTCGTCGATCTCAGGGCTGAACTCGCGATTATTCAAGTCGTGGGTCAAGCGGTACGCGCTGCGGCGCGGCGCCCTGGTGTTCGGCAAACTGCTCCCGGTGGGCATCGGGGTCGTCGTCGGGGCCGTGGGCAACTACTTCGCGGGCAAGAAGATCGTCCGCAATGCCGACCGGGCATTCGGCGCCGCGCCCGTGCGGTGGCCGCGCGCCCTGCACCTGGTGCCGCCGTTCCACGAAGCCGGCTAGCGCCCCCTCCGGACCCCGTCTCCCTGGCGAATTGCTGGCGAAAGGTTAGCCTTTATAGGGCGGGAAACGTGGAGCATCGCCACGACTGTGACATGCTGCACAATCCGGGGCCCGAGAAACGTACAGGCGCCGTGCAAGAGCTGTGTAAGCGCTTGCAGGACAGAGGAATTGAGGCGAACAGCGGTCGTGAGCAACATAAGTTCACCATTCGGGCAGAACGAATGGCTGGTCGAGGAGATGTACCGCAAGTTCCGCGATGACCCCTCGTCGGTGGATCCGAGCTGGCACGAGTTCCTAGTCGACTACAACCCCGAGCCGACCAACGACTCGGCTTCCAGCGCCCCGGCCGCCGGCGACGGCCGGCCCGCCGCGAGCGCCCCGCAAGCACAACCCGCGCCGGTCGCCCAGCCGTCCGCCCAGACCGCGGCGCCGGCCCAACCGGCCGCCGGCAACGGTGCCGCCAGCGTCCCCGCGGCAGCACCGGCCAAAGCCAAAGCCCCGACTCCCCCGCCCGCGGAAGGCGACGAGCTGCAGACGCTGCGCGGCGCCGCGGCCGCCGTCGTCAAGAACATGTCAGCCTCGCTGGACGTGCCGACCGCCACCAGCGTCCGGGCCGTCCCGGCCAAGCTGATGATCGACAACCGCATCGTCATCAACAACCAGCTCAAGCGCACCCGCGGCGGCAAGATCTCCTTCACCCACCTGCTGGGCTACGCGCTGGTGCAGGCGATCAAGCAGTTCCCGAACATGAATCGGCACTACGCCGAGGTCGACGGCAAACCCACCGCGGTCACCCCGGCTCACACCAACCTGGGCCTGGCCATCGACCTGCAGGGCAAGGACGGCAAGCGTTCGCTGGTGGTGGCGGGCATCAAGGGTTGCGAGACGATGCGCTTCGCGGAATTCGTCTCCGCGTACGAGGACATCGTGCGCCGGGCCCGCGACGGCAAGCTGACCGCCGAAGACTTTGCGGGCGTCACGATTTCGCTGACCAACCCGGGCACCATCGGCACGGTGCACTCGGTGCCGCGGCTGATGGCCGGCCAGGGCGCCATCATCGGCGTCGGCGCGATGGAATACCCCGCCGAGTTCCAGGGCGCCAGCGAGGAGCGCATCGCCGAGCTGGGAATCGGCAAGCTGATCACGCTGACCTCGACGTATGACCACCGGATCATTCAGGGCGCGGAATCCGGGGACTTCCTGCGCACCATCCACGAGATGCTGCTGTCGGACGCGTTCTGGGACGACATCTTCCGCGAACTGGGCAACCCGTACCTGCCGGTGCGGTGGAGCACCGACAACCCGGACTCGATCGTCGACAAGAACGCCCGGGTGATGGAGTTGATCGCGGCCTACCGCAACCGCGGCCACCTGATGGCCGACATCGACCCGCTGCGGCTGGACGGCAGCCGATTCCGCAGCCACCCCGACCTGGAGATCCTCAACCACGGGCTGACGCTGTGGGATCTGGACCGGGTGTTCAAGGTCAACGGCTTTGCCGGCTGCGAGTACAAGAAGCTGCGCGACGTGCTGGGCCTGCTGCGCGACGCCTACTGCCGCCACATCGGCGTGGAATACACCCACATCCTCGAGCCCTCGCAGCAAGAGTGGCTGCAGCAGCGCGTCGAGACCAAACATGTCAAACCGACGGTGGCCGAGCAGAAATTCATCTTGAGCAAGCTGAACGCCGCCGAGGCATTCGAGACGTTCTTGCAGACGAAATACGTTGGGCAGAAACGGTTCTCGCTGGAGGGCGCCGAGAGCGTGATCCCGATGATGGACGCGGCGATCGACCAGTGCGCCGAGCACGGCCTCGACGAAGTAGTCATCGGGATGCCGCACCGCGGGCGGCTCAATGTGCTGGCCAACATCGTCGGCAAGCCGTACTCGCAGATCTTCAGCGAGTTCGAGGGCAACCTCAACCCGTCGCAGGCGCACGGCTCCGGTGACGTCAAGTACCACCTCGGCGCCACCGGCGTCTACCTGCAGATGTTCGGCGACAACGACATTCAGGTCTCCTTGACCGCCAACCCGTCGCACCTCGAGGCCGTGGACCCGGTGCTCGAGGGCCTCGTCCGGGCCAAGCAGGACCTGCTGAACCGCGGCGCGCACGACGATGGGGACGAGAAGGCCTTCTCGGTGGTGCCGATGATGCTGCACGGTGATGCCGCCTTTGCCGGCCAGGGCATCGTCGCCGAGACGCTGAACATGGCGGACCTGCCCGGTTACCGGGTCGGCGGCACCATCCACATCATCGTCAACAACCAGATCGGCTTCACCACCGCGCCGGAGTATTCGCGTTCCAGCGAATACTGCACCGACGTCGCCAAGATGATCGGGGCGCCGATCTTCCACGTCAACGGCGACGACCCGGAAGCTTGCGTGTGGGTGGCGCAGCTGGCCGTGGACTTCCGGCAGAAGTTCAAGAAGGACGTCATCATCGACATGCTGTGCTACCGCAAGCGCGGCCACAACGAAGGCGACGACCCGTCGATGACCAACCCCGCCATGTACGACGTCGTCGACACCAAGCGTGGGGTCCGCAAGAGCTACACCGAGGCCCTGATCGGCCGCGGCGACATCTCGCTGAAGGAGGCCGAGGACGCGCTGCGCGACTACCAGGGCCAGCTGGAACGGGTGTTCAACGAGGTCCGGGACCTGGAGAAACACGGCGTCCAGCCGAGCGCATCCGTCGAGGCCGACCAGATGCTTCCTGCGGGCCTGTCGACCGCGGTGGACAAGGCGTTGCTGTCCCGCATCGGTGACGCGTTCCTCGCCCTGCCGGAGGGCTTCAGCCCGCACCCGCGGGTGCAGCCGGTGCTGGAAAAGCGCCGGGAGATGGCCTACGAAGGCAAGATCGACTGGGCCTTCGGCGAGCTGCTGGCGCTGGGTTCGCTGGTGGCCGAGGGCAAGCTGGTGCGGCTTTCCGGCCAGGACACCCGGCGCGGGACCTTCTCCCAGCGGCATTCCGTGATCATCGACCGCAACACCGGCGAAGAGTTCACCCCGCTGCAACTACTGGCCACGAACACCGACGGGACGCCCACCGGCGGCAAGTTCCTGGTGTACGACTCACCGCTGTCGGAGTACGCCGCCGTCGGATTCGAATACGGCTACACCGTGGGCAACCCGGACGCCCTGGTGCTGTGGGAGGCGCAGTTCGGCGACTTCGTCAACGGCGCGCAGTCGATCATCGACGAGTTCATCAGCTCCGGCGAGGCCAAGTGGGGCCAGCTGTCCAACGTGGTGCTGCTGCTCCCGCACGGCCACGAAGGTCAGGGCCCCGACCACACCTCCGGCCGCATCGAACGCTTCCTGCAGCTGTGGGCGGAGGGTTCGATGACCATCGCGGTGCCGTCGACGCCGTCGAACTATTTCCATCTCCTGCGCCGGCACGCACTCGACGGGGTTCAGCGGCCGCTGATCGTCTTCACGCCGAAGTCGATGCTGCGCAATAAGGCCGCCGTCAGCGACGTCAGGGACTTCACCGAGATCAAGTTCCGCTCCGTGCTCGAAGAGCCGACCTACGAGGACGGCATCGGTGACCGCACCAAGGTCACCAGGATCCTGCTGACCAGCGGCAAGATCTACTACGAGCTGGTGGCGCGCAAGGCCAAGGACAACCGGGACGACGTCGCGATCGTGCGCATCGAGCAGCTCGCCCCGCTGCCCAAGCGCCGGCTCAACGAGACGCTCGACCGCTACCCCGGCGCCAACGAGTTCTTCTGGGTGCAAGAGGAGCCGGCCAACCAGGGTGCCTGGCCGCGGTTCGGCCTCGAGCTGCCCGAACTGCTGCCCGACAAACTGACCGGGCTCAAGCGGATCTCGCGCCGGGCCATGTCGGCCCCGTCGTCGGGCTCGTCGAAGGTGCACGCGGTCGAACAGCAGGAGATCCTCGACACCGCGTTCCGCTAGACGGGGCGATCCCGCAACACCCGCCGGTACGAGTGACCGCTGGTACCGGCTAGCCTCGACGCAAACGAGCCGACAAGGAAGGGTGCTCATGCAGGGGTTCGCCGGCAAGGTGGCCGTGGTGACGGGCGCGGGTTCGGGCATCGGACGGGCGCTGGCCGTTGAGCTGGCCCGCTCGGGCGCCAAGGTCGCGATCAGCGACGTCGACGTCGAAGGCCTGGCCGAAACCGAGGCGCAGCTGAAGGCGATCGGTGCCGAGGTCAAGTCGGACCGGCTCGACGTGACCGAGCGCGAGGCGTTCCTGGCCTACGCCGACGCGGTCAAGGAGCACTTCGGCAAGGTCAACCAGATCTACAACAACGCCGGCATCGCCTTCACCGGCGACGTCGAAGTCAGCCAGTTCAAGGACATCGAACGGGTGATGGACGTCGACTTCTGGGGCGTGGTCAACGGCACCAAGGCATTCCTGCCGCACCTGATCGCCTCCGGCGACGGCCACGTCATCAACGTCTCCAGCGTGTTCGGGTTGTTCTCGGTGCCCGGGCAGGCGGCCTACAACTCGGCCAAGTTCGCGGTCAGGGGATTCACCGAGGCGCTGCGACAGGAAATGGTGGCGGCCGGACACCCGGTGGCGGTGACCACGGTCCACCCCGGCGGCATCAAGACCGCGATCGCCCGCAATGCCACCGCCGCCGAGGGGCTCGACCAGGCCCAGCTGGCCAGCCTGTTCGACAAACGGCTCGCCAAGACCAGCCCGCAACGAGCCGCCCAGATCATCCTGGAGGCCGTGCGCAAGAAGAAGGCCCGGGTCCTGGTCGGCACGGACGCCAAGGTGTTGGACGCCTTGGTGCGGCTGACCGGCCCCGGATATCAGCAGCTCTTCGGGCCCGTCATGGGCCGGCTGATGCCCAAGCAGTGATGGCCGCCGGTAACGGATAGCCTGACGCAGCACGCCATCACGAGGGAGTACGCATGCATGGGTTCGCCGGCAAGGTCGCTGTGGTGACCGGCGCGGGTTCGGGGATCGGCCAGGCATTGGCGCTCGAACTGGGGCGCGCGGGCGCCAGGCTCGCGATCAGCGACGTCGGCGTCGACGGTCTCGCCGAGACCGAGGCGCAGTTGAAGGCGATCGGAACGGAAGTCAAGGCGGATCGGCTCGACGTGACCGAGCGCGAGGCTTTTCTGGCCTACGCGGACGCGGTCGGCGAGCATTTCGGGCGGGTCAACCAGGTCTACAACAACGCCGGCATCACGTTCGTCGGATCCATCGAAGACAGCCGGTTCGAGGACATCGAACGGGTGATGGACGTCGACTATTGGGGCGTCGTGAACGGCACGAAGGCATTCCTCCCGCACCTGATCGCCTCCGGCGACGGCCACGTCATCAACGTCTCGAGCGCGCTCGGTCTGTTTTCGGCTCCCGGCCAGGCGGCGTACGTTTCCGCCAAGTTCGCGGTACGCGGATTCAGCGAGGCGCTGCGACAGGAGATGGTGCGGGCCGGCCATCCGGTGCGGGTCACGACGGTGCACCCGGGCGGGGTCAAGACGGGGTTCGCCCGCAACGCCATCTTCGCCGACGGGCTCGACCAGGACGGCCTGGCCGAGAAGTTCGAGGAACAGCAGGCCAAGACCACACCACAGCGGGCGGCCCAGATCATCCTGGGCGCCGTGCAGAAGAACAAGGCCAGGGTGCTGGTCGGACCGGACGTGAAGGCGATGGACCTGGTGGTTCGGCTGACCGGTTCGAGACCTGAGCGGCTGCTGGGCGGGCCGGTCATGGCACGCGTGCAGCAGGTGGTACACCAGCTCATGCCCAAGCGCTGACGCCCGCCTTACCGCCCCAGCGGATGCTCCGCCAACCACCCGCCGGCGACCGCCTGCGGGTCGGCTCCGCCGGCCACCTGGCGGCGCATGTCGACCAGGGCCGCCGAGTCCAGCACGCCGGCGACCTCGTTGATCGCCAGCAGCTGCCGATCGCTCAGCGCGTTGCGGCGATACAGCGGCACCACGTTCTCGGCCCGGATCAGAGCGGGTTTGCCGTCGACGAGCGTGACGAGGTCGGCGGGGAGGCCGGGGTCGGCGGTCGTCGTCCACCCCGCGGTCAGCTGCCCGGCCCGAACCGCGGCGAACATCGTTGCCTCATCGGGCAATTCGCGCGGAGCGGGAAGCCGGCAGGTGCCCACGCTCGACGGGGCCCGACGGCCGGTGACGGTGCCCACGACCAGGCCGGCGCAGTGCTTCGGCAGCGTGCTCAAGTCGGCGCTGACATCGCTGCCGCCCCACGCCTTGGCGGTGGCTCCCGTCACCAGCAGCACGGGTTTGTCTTCCGCGGCGGTCGTATAGTCGCCCGCGGCGACTCCCTCGGGCAGCGCGGCCACCATCGCGCGGTAGACATCCGCGTCGGAGATCGCCACCGTGCCGGGCTGCAAACTCTCCAGCTTGCGGCCGGTCAGGGCCGGGACGACAGTGAACGCGCCCGAGTCCAGGCGCGCCATCGGATCGTCGGCGGTCTCGGCGCGCGCCGCGAAACCGTAGGACCGCAGCGCGGCCACGTAGACGCCGGCCAGCAGCGCCGACTCGGGATCCGTCCCGGAGCCGACCACCAGTTCCGGACGGGCGCGGTGGTCGCCGGTGTCGGTCCCGCAACCCGCCACAACGAGTAGGGCGGCGAGCAGCGGCACCGCCAGCCAGCCGGTCCTCACCCCGCGATGTCTGCGGGGTCCGCGGCCAGGGCCACCGCCGTGGCGACCGCATCCCCGACGCGCAGGTCCAGCGGGCTCGGGACGATCCGGTCGAACGCCAGGTCGTCGCTCACGACCGAGAAGATCGCCTCGGCCGCGGCGACCATCATCTTTTCCGTGATCCGGCGCGCCCCGACATCCAGCGCCCCCCGAAAAACGCCGGGGAAGGCCAGCACGTTGTTGATCTGGTTGGGGAAGTCGCTGCGGCCGGTGGCCACCACCGCGGCGTACTTGGCCGCCACCTGCGGATGGATCTCCGGATCGGGGTTGGACAGCGCGAAGACGATCGCGTCGGGCGCCATCGTGGCGATCATCTCCTCGGGCACCACACCACCCGAGACCCCGAGAAACAGATCGGCGCCGCGCAGCGCTTCCGCCATGCTTCCCGTGAGACCGTCAGGGTTCGTGCGCTGCGCCAGAACACTCTTCACGCTATTCATGTCGCCGCGCCCGGTGTGCAGGATCCCCCGCGAATCCAGCACGGTGATGTCGGAAACACCCATCGCCAGAAGGAGATTCGTGCACGCGACACCCGCTGCCCCGGCGCCGGAAACCACTACCCGCAGCGACGTCATGTCGCGGCCGAGCAACTTGGTGGCGCCCATCAGTGCGGCCAACGCGACGATCGCCGTCCCGTGCTGGTCGTCGTGCATCACAGGGCAGTCCAGCGCTTCGATGACGCGCCGTTCGATCTCGAAACAGCGCGGAGCGGAGATGTCCTCGAGGTTGACCGCGCCGAACGTCGGGCGCAGGCGCACCAGGGTTTCGACGATCTCGTCGGGATCCTTGGTGTCCAGCACGATCGGGATCGCGTTCAGCCCGCCGTACGCCTGAAACAGGGCGCACTTGCCCTCCATCACCGGCAGCGACGCGGCGGGGCCGATGTCGCCGAGGCCCAGCACGGCGCTGCCGTCGCTGACGACGGCGACCAGCCGGTTGGCCCACGTGTACCGGGCGGCCTTGGCGCGATCGGCGGCTATCGCGCGACTGACCTGCGCCACACCCGGGGTGTAGGCGATCGACAATGCCCGCTGGGTGTCCAGGGGGGCCGTCAGGCCTACGGAAAGCTTGCCGCCTACGTGTGCCTCGAAGATCTCCGCGTCGGTGATCGCGCCCTGTTCGGCGCGTATCTGTATCGATTCAATCAACTCGGACACGCGCCCCAGGGTACTGACTACCGATTAGTAGGCCTAATCTGCGCGGGATGACTTCCGCGACGGCCGGGTGGCGTCAGATCAGTTTCAGCTCGGTCACCGCGTTGCGCTCGTCGACCAGCTCGGCGGTGGTCTTGTCGATGCGGCTGCGGGAGAAGTCGTCGATCTCCAGCCCCTGCACGATCGACCAGTTGCCGTCCTTGGTGGTCACCGGGAACGACGACATGATTCCCTCCGGCACGCCATAGGAGCCGTCGGAGTAGACCGCCATCGACACCCAGTCACCGTCCGGGCTGCCCAGCAGCCACGAGCGGGCGGCGTCGATGGTCGCCGACGCGGCCGAGGCGGCCGAGGAGGCACCGCGCGCGTCGATGATCGCCGCGCCGCGCTTGGCCACGGTCGGGATGAAGTCGTTCTCGATCCAGTTCTGGTCACCAACGACCTCCGCGGCATTCTTGCCGCCCACCTCGGCGTGGAAGATGTCGGGGTACTGGGTGGCGGAGTGATTGCCCCAGATCGTCATCTTCTTGATGTCGGTGACCTTCGCGCCGGTCTTCTTGGCCAGCTGCGATATGGCCCGGTTGTGGTCCAAACGGGTCAGCGCCGAGAACCGTTCCTTCGGGATGTCGGGCGCGTTGTTCAGCGCGATCAGCGCGTTGGTGTTGGCCGGATTGCCGGTCACGCCGATGCGGATGTCGTCGGCGGCGACGGAGTTCAGCGCCTTGCCCTGCGCGGTGAAGATCGCGCCGTTGGCCTCCAGCAGGTCGCTGCGCTCCATGCCCGGGCCGCGCGGGCGGGCGCCGACCAGCAGGGCGAGGTTGGCGCCGTCGAAGATCTTGTTCGCGTCCGCACCGATCTCCACCCCGGACAGCAGCGGGAACGCGCAGTCGTCCAGCTCCATCACGACGCCCTCGAGCGCCTTGAGCGCCGGCTCGATCTCGAGCAGCCGCAGCTCGATCGGGCGGTCGGGGCCCAGCAGTGCACCGCTCGCCAGGCGGAACAACAGGCTGTAGCCGATCTGGCCGGCGGCGCCGGTGACGGCGACCTTGAGAGGACTTGCGCTCACGTCGAAATGCTCCTTGTGGAGATAGTCATGCAGATTCGGGTCTCGGCACGAAACTAGCGCACCCCTCTCGGCTGCCAACCTCCGGTCCGACACCCGGCCCACTCCGCCGCGCTCCGATCGGCGCGCTTTGCGAAGCCAGGGCGCGTAGCATGAAGCACCGTCCGGTCAGACCTGCGCAGCGATCGGAGGTGGATGTGTTCCAGGGTTTTGACGCATTGCCCGAAGCGCTTCGGCCGCTCGCCCACGAGCCGCGTCCGCCGCATCCCGATCCCCCACCCCACTCCCCCAACGAGACGTTGGTCGACTGCGCCGTCTACGCCGACGGCCACCGGCTGCCCGGGAAATTCAGCTACGCCGCGGCCCGGGACAAGGTGCGCCAGATCGAAATGCTCGGACACGAAGCGTTCGTCTGGGTCGGCCTGCGCGAACCCGACCAAACCGAGATGCAGGACGTCGCGGACGTTTTCGGGCTGCACCCGTTGGCCGTCGAGGACGCGGTCTGCGCGCATCAGCGGCCCAAGCTTGAGCGGTACGACGACACGGTGTTCCTTGTCTTGAAGACCGTTACCTACGTCGCGCACGAATCGGTGACGAAGGCCCGCCAGATCGTCGAAACCGGCGAGATCATGGTCTTCGTTGGCAAGGACTTCGTGGTCACCGTCCGCCATGGTGAACACGGCGGGCTATCGGAGGTGCGCAAGCGCATGGAAGCCGACCCGGAGCAGATGCGCCTGGGACCGTACGCGGTGATGCACGCCATCGCCGACGACGTGGTCGACCATTACCTCGAGGTGAGCGGCCTGGTCGAGTCCGACATCGACAGCATCGAGGAGGTGGCGTTTGCGCCGGGCCGCAAGCTCGACGTCGAACCGATTTATCTCCTCAAACGCGAGGTCGTCGAACTGCGCCGGTGCGTCAACCCTCTGTCCGGCGCGTTCCACCGAATGCAGGTAGAAAACAAGGACCTGATCTCCAAAGAAGTGCGGCGCTACCTGCGCGACGTCGCCGACCACCAGTCCGAGGCCGCGGACCACATCAACAGCTACGACGACATGCTCAACTCGCTCATACAGGCGGCATTGGCCCGCGTGGGCATGCAGCAGAACTCCGATATGCGCAAGATATCGGCCTGGGCCGGCATCGTCGCGGTGCCGACCATGTTCGCGGGCATCTATGGCATGAATTTCGAGTTCATGCCTGAGCTGAAGTGGCACTGGGGCTATCCGGTGGTGGTCGGGATAATGGCCACCGCCTGCCTGACCCTGTACTTCAGCTTCCGCAGGCTCAACTGGCTCTAGCCGCTCGATCAATTAGGTTGTGCGGCAGGGCGATTCGGGTTCAGCACATCGACGCCGTCGTTCTGCCACGCCTGTCGCATGGCTTCGGCGCCCTTCAACCGCACCCACGCCGCTTCGGTCGCGGTGATGGGAGTCGCCGCGAGGAATCGCACCGGGTCGCGGGGCGGTTCCAGCGGTAGATCGTCGATGTCGCTGGGGCCCAACAACACCGCGGTGAACGGCACTCGCCCCGCGGGTCGCGTCCACAGCGGCGAGCCGAGATCGACCAACGCGTCGGCGGTCAGCACCAACCCCTCGACGGCCGGTGTCGCGGCCAATACCGCCAGGCTGCGGGCAATTCCGCTGACCGGCCCCGGATTCCGCAGGCTCAGCACGACTTCGGCGCGCGGGCCCCGCGTCCGGTCATCGACGATCTGTGTCGGGTCGGTCATCGGATAACGCGAACAGCCCAGCGACACGTAGTGCAGCAGCCCGTCGGTCCCGCGGAAGCGCAGTACCTCAATGGGTTCGGTGCCCAGGAATGTCACGCTCGCCGAATCGGGCTCGGCGCCGGCGAAGTGGCGGCGCAGGTGGGCCCGCACCCGGTCCAGGATCCGGCTCACCGCTACCCAGACGCCGCGTTGGTCAGGTTCGCCCCGGTGCCGGGGTCGAAAACGGCGAGCTTCGCGGTGTCGAACGCGAGCTCGAGAGACTGCCCCATTGCCGCTTTGGACTCCGTGGGAACCCTTGCCACGAACTGGTTTTCGTGGGCGTGGGCGGCGGCGGCCAGCTCGTCGAGCTGGGCTGAGTGCGCCGCCCACCCCGCGGTGGAAAAGTAGACGAACTTGTCGGCACCCAGCGACTCAACCAAGTCCACCTTCACCTCGAAGGTGAGCGCCCGGATGCGCTGGTACCCATCGATCAAAGCGGCGTCGTGCAGATGCTCGGGCCGTACCCCGACGATGACGTTCTCCGGCGCGGGGTGCCGGGCGATCGCCTGTTGCACTTCCGGTGTCACCACCACTTCCCCGAACGGCAGCGTCAGCCCGGTGGGCGTCAACGTGGCCGGGAAGAAGTTCATGGCCGGCGAGCCGATGAACCCCGCGACGAACAGGTTGGCCGGATGTTCGTAGAGCTCGTCGGGGGTGCCGATCTGCTGCGCGACGCCGCCGCGCATCACCACCACCCGGTCTCCCAGCGTCATGGCCTCGGTCTGGTCGTGGGTGACGTAGACGGTCGTGGTGCCCAGCCGCTTCTGCAGCCGTGCGATCTCACCGCGCATCTGGACGCGTAGCTTGGCGTCCAGGTTGGACAGCGGCTCGTCCATCAAGAAGGCTTTGGGGTGGCGCACGATCGCCCGGCCCATCGCGACCCGCTGTCGCTGCCCGCCTGACAACTGGGAGGGCTTGCGGTCGAGCAGTTCAGTCAGGTCAAGGGTTTTGGCGGTCTCCTCGACCTTCTGGGCGATCTCGGCCTTCTTCATCTTGGCCAGCGTCAGCGGAAACGCGATGTTCTGCCGCACGGTCATGTGCGGATACAGCGCGTACGACTGGAACACCATCGCGATGTCCCGATCCTTGGGCGCCTTCTCGTTCATGCGCTCGCCACCGATGCGCAGCTCGCCCGACGAGATGTCCTCAAGGCCGGCAATCATGTTCAGCGTTGTCGTCTTACCGCACCCCGACGGGCCGACCAGAATCAGGAACTCGCCGTCGGCGATGGTGATGCTGAGGTCTTTTACCGGGGTGGCGCCGTCCGGGTATCTCTTGGTGACATGGTCCAGCACAATCTCGGCCATCGCGCTATCCCTTCACAGCGCCGGAGGTCAACCCGGCGATGATTCTTCGTTGGAAGATTAGAACAAAGAGGACGATCGGGACCGTGATCACGACGGCACCGGCCGCGATCGACCCGGTGGGTTCCTCGAATTGCGAACTGCCACCGAAGTTCGCGATGGCCACCGGGGCGGTGATCGCCGCCTTGGTGGCGGTCAGCGACAGCGCAAGCAGCAGGTCGTTCCAGGCGAAGATGAACACCAGAATCGCCGCGGTGACCACCCCGGGCGCGGCCAGCGGGACGATCACCTTGCGGAACGCCTGGGCCGGTGTGGCACCGTCCATTTTCGCCGCCTTCTCCAGATCCCACGGAATCTCCCGGAAATACGCCGACAGCGTGTAGATGGCGAGCGGCAGAGCGAATGTGATGTAGGGCAAGATCAGCCCGGGCCAGGTATCGAACAGGCCGACGAAGCGTTCGATGTTGAACAGCGGGGTGACCAGCGAGATCGCCGGGAACATGGTGACCAGCAGGGTGGCACCGATCAGCATCCGCTTGCCCGGGAAGTTCAGCCTGGCGATCGCGTAGGCCGCCATCGCGCCGAGCCCCACCGCGATCGCGGTGGTGATCAACCCAATCCCGATCGAGTTGACCAGCGCCGAGCTGAACAAGTCACCGCGGAAGATGCCACGGTAGTTCTCGAAGGACACCGACGACGGAATCAGCTTGCCGTCCTTGACCGTTGACGTCGGCTTGAGCGAGAGGCTCAGGATCCACAACACCGGAACCAGTGCGTACACCACCACCACGGTGTCTAGCAGGACCCAGCCGGCCCAGGCCCGCCCGGGGCCCGCTTTGTTAGCGGCCATCGACGTCACCACCGGGCGCCGCGGCGCCGAACGCCTTGATGTAGACCAGCGCGATGATGCCCACACAGAGGAAGATGAGCACGCTGATCGCCGAGCCCAATCCGACGTTGAACCCCTTGAAAAGGTTGTCGTAACCCAGGATTGACACCGAGTCGGTGTTGTTGGCGCCGTCGGTCAGCACGTAGATGCTGTCGAAGATGCGAAAGGCGTCCAGCGTTCGGAAGAGTAACGCGACCACCACCGCCGGCTTGATGATGGGCAGGGTGATGCGCATCAGCCGCCGCCACGGCCCGGCGCCGTCGACCTGGGCGGCCTTCAGCAAGTCTTCGGGCACCAGCGCCAGCCCGGCCAGCAGGAGCAGCGACATGAAGGGGGTCGTCTTCCAAACCTCGGCCAGGACGACGATGCCGAGCGACGGGATCTGGGCGGTCAGGGGGGCGCTGCCCTGCGGCAGAAGGTTGGCCAGATAGCCGGTTCCCGGCGTCCAAGCGTAGTACCAGCTGTAGGACGCGACCACGGTGACGATGCCGTACGGAATGAGCACCGCGGTGCGCACCAGGCCCCTACCGACCAACGTGCGGTGCATCACCAGTGCCAGCGCCAGGCCCAACACGAACTCGAGCGACACCGAAACCGCTGCTATTCCCAGGGTTACGGCCAGAGCGGTCCACCAATAGCGGTCGGTCAAGATCGTTTGGTAGTTGCTCAACCCGACGAATGCGGTGTCGTTGGGGGTGGCGAGGTTGTTGCGCTGCAGGCTCAGCCACACCGCATAGCCGATCGGGTAGGCCGTCACCGCCAGCATCAGGATCGCCGCAGGCGCGACGAGCACAAAGGCAAGTCGCCGTTCCGGCAGCTGGTTTCGGGCCCGAGGGCGTGGCGCGGCGGCTACGGTCATCAGCGTCGCTCTCCCCCGCGAGCGGGCGGTACCCCCACTGCATCGTCGCCGGCGCGGGTCACGGCAACAGCCCCTTGCCGTCGATGGCCTTCTGCGCCTGCGCGGTGAGTTCGTCGGCCGTCCGCTCCGGGTCGATTTCGGCGATCGGGCTCAGCGCCGCCGACAGCCGCAGCGACAGCGCCTGATACACCGGCGTGGCCGGCCGCACGGCGGCATCGGTGAGCTGTTGCCGAATGATCGTGTACATCGGATATTTGGTCTGGAATTGCGGGTCGGAGTACAACGACGCCCGGACCGCGGGCAGGCCACCCGCCATCGACACGTATTTCTGGCTCTGCAGGCTGCGCAGGCAGCGCACGGCTTCGAAGGCCTCCGCACGGTGGCGGGTAGTGCTGGCCACGGCGAGGTTCAACCCGCCGAGCGTCACCTTGGCTGGCCGGCCCGGCGCCACACCGGGATACGGCGCGAATCCGAAGACCCGCCGGCTGGCGTCGTAGGCGATGCGGAACTGCTCGTCGCTGGGCACGAACGTCCCGACGTCGTTGATGCTGCCCGCCAGGGCCGGGTCGCGGTTCAGCGGCAGAAAGGGGACACCGCCCTTCACCGCGTTCTCCAGCATGGAGGCCAGCACATACGGCCAGTTGACTTCCAATGCGGCCTTGCCCTGTTCGACCGCCAGGCGCGCCGTGCCTTCATCGGTCCGGCTGATCGACGGGTCGGCCCCGGGGGCGGTACCGACGGACTTGAGGATGCGCAGCGCGTTGACGGTCGCGGCCCGGTGTGCGGGCGTGTCGGTCAGCGTGACCTGGCGGCCGTCCTCGGAGAGCACCTGACCTCCGCCGCTCACCAGCAGCGTGTTGAACCACACAACCAGGCCCTCACCCTCGTTCGCCTGCACGGCGATCCAGGCGGGCTGACCCGCGGCGTGCAACCGGGCGGCCTCGCCCACCATCGCATCCCAGTCCTGCGGCGGTTGGCTCACCAAATCGGGCCGGTACCAAAGCAATTGCGTGTTGGTTATGACGGGTTCGGCATACAGCCTGTGCTTCCAGCGGGCCGTCGCCAGCGGGCCGGGCAACGTGTCAACGGCGGCGTCCGCGTCGGCCCGCCCCTCGGGGTCGTCGGATAACGGCAGCGCCCAGCCCGCCTCGGCGAACTCCGCGGTCCACACCACGTCCAGCGCCATCACGTCCAGCCCGCGGTCATGGGCGCTCAGCCGCCGCGCCAGCTGCACTCGCTGCTCCCCGGGACCCCGCGGCAGGCTCACGTGCTGGACGGTGAACCGTCCCCGCGATTGCCTGGTGCACTCTTGTGACACCGCCGTGAACGTGGCCGAGTCGGTGGCCGGCGTGAAGAAAGTGATCACCAGCCCGTTTCCGGCGGACCCGCAGCTAGAGAGCGCCGCCGTGGTGGTCACCGTCGCCAGCGCGATGACGCCCATCCGGCGCAGGCGCCCGGGACGTTTCACCACCGATTCACACCTCTCGCGCGCGGCCTCAAATCGCTAAGCGCGCCAACAGATCCCGTGCCTTCTCCGCGTTCTGCGGATCGCAGAGCACGTCGTAGCGGCCGGCCACCAGCTGCATGGTCGAGCTGAAATCCCTTGTGCCACGGGCCATCGCGTACGGGACCGCGGAGGTGATCAAACCGAAGAAGACACCGGCGACCAGGCCGGTGGCCAGCGCAGCCCACGGATTCGGGCTGAAGAACCCGAGCACCAGCCCGATGAACAAGCCCAGCCAGGCCCCGCTGAGCACACCGCCGCCGAGAACCTTTGGCCACGTCAGCCGACCGGTCACTCGTTCGACCTGCATAAGGTCGACGCCGACGATGATCACTTGCTGCACCGGGAACTGTTGCTCGGAAAGGTAGTCGACGGCTCGCTGCGCCTCGGCGTAGGTCGGATAGGAGCCGACCGGCCAGCCCTTGGGCGGGGTCGGTAACGAGGGCACGCCGCGCCGGGCGGCCGCCGCACCGGCGGGCGTGGCGCCTGGAACTTGACCGGGCTGGAAAGGACTAGTCATTGGTGCTCATTCTGCTCCGCCCTGGCCGAGGTCACATCTCGGGCCCTCATAGCCTATCCAGCGACCGCACGCCAACCTGCGAAGACAAGACCCCGCGGTCCGCAGGTCCGCGGCGATTCGCCACCAATCGCGCACTTGAGCATCGGCTAGGTTGAACAGCATGACAGCGCCCGGCGATGACTTCGGCGAACGCGCCCACGATGACCAGGCCAAACCGACGCCCGCCGGCAGCGGGGCTCCGGAACAGCCCGAGGCGCCGTGGGAGCCGCCCGCATCGGCGCCGACGCCGGAATATCCGCCCCCGGCCTATCCGCCGCCGGCGTATCCCACCGAGCACCACCCGGGTTACGGGAGCCAATACCCGCCGCCGCCACCCGGATACGGGCAGCCGCCGGGCTACGAACAGCCGCCGGGCTACGGCCCGCCGCCGTACCAGCCGGTGCCTCCGCAATTCGGCGGGCCGCCCGCCGGCTACGGGCCACCGTCTTATCCGGGCGGCTACTACCCCGCGCCGGACTACCTGGGCGGCTACGGGTTGCCGAGCGGACTCAAGCCGGGCACGAACAAGCTCGCTATCGCGTCGCTCATCTCGTCGTTCACCGGTGTGTTCTGCTGCTGCCTCGGCTCGATCGCGGGCATCGTGATGGGAGTGGTCGCGCTCAATCAGATCAAGCGCACCCAGCAGGACGGCTACGGCCTCGCGGTCGCCGGCATCGTCATCGGCGTCGCAACCCTGGTGGTGGGCCTGATCTTCGCGATATTCGCGATGCACTCGCGTTAGCACCATCGCGTAAGCGAGCGAACACCGCCGCCATCTGCCCTGCCGCCCGGCGCTGCCTAGGCTTTCCCCATGGCATCGGTCAACAGGGTCTACATCGCCCGGCTCTCGCGGATGTTGGTGCTGGGTCCACTCGGCGAGTCCTTCGGCCGGATCCGCGATGTGGTGATCAGCATCAGCATCGTGCGTCAGCAGCCGCGCGTGCTGGGGTTGGTCGTCGATTTGGCGACGCGGCGCAGCATCTTCATCCCGATGCTCCGGGTTACCTCGATCGAACCGGAGGCGGTCACGCTCAACACCGGCAGCGTGTCCCTGCGCCACTTCGAACAGCGTCCGGGCGAGGTGCTGGCGATCGGCCAGGTGCTCGACACTCAGGTCAGGGTCAACGACCCCGCGCTGCCCGAGCTGGCCGGCCTCGACGTCGTCGTCACCGACCTGGGCATCGAACAAATGCGCACCCGCGACTGGATGGTGAGCCGGGTAGCGGTCCGCAGTCAGCGGCGGCTGGGCCGGCGCGGCCCCGTGCACGTCGTGGATTGGCAAAACGTGCAGGGCCTCACCCCGTCGGCGCTGGCGCTGCCGGGCCAGGGGGTGGCGCAGCTGCTGAACCAGTTCGAGGGCTGGAAGGCGGTCGATGTGGCCGACGCCATCCGTGGGCTGCCGCCCAAGCGGCGCTACGAGGTGCTCAAAGCGCTCGACGACGACCGGCTGGCGGATGTCCTGCAGGAACTGCCCGAGCTGGACCAGGCCGACGTGCTGTCCGAGCTGGGCACCGAACGCTCGGCCGACGTGCTCGAGGAGATGGATCCCGACGACGCCGCCGACCTGCTCGGCGTGCTGAATCCGACCGACGCCGAGATGCTCCTGACCCGGATGGACCCGGGCGAGTCGGCCCCGGTACGTCGGCTGCTGGCACATTCGCCCGACACCGCGGGCGGCCTGATGACGTCGGATCCGGTGGTGCTGACACCCGACACGTCGGTCGCCGAGGCGCTGGCCCGGGTCCGCGACCCCGACCTCACCCCCGCCCTGTCGTCCATGGTGTTCGTGGTGCGCCCGCCCACGTCCACACCGACGGGGCGGTACCTGGGCTGTGTGCAGCTGCAGCGGCTGCTGCGCGAACCACCGGCGGCGTTGGTCGGTGGGATAGTCGACAACGACCTGCTCACCCTGACGCCGGAAACGCCGCTGGGGGCGGTGACCCGCTACCTGGCCGCCTACAACCTGGTGTGCGGACCGGTCCTCGATGACCAGAACCACCTACTGGGCGCGGTGACGGTGGACGATCTTCTCGATCACCTGTTGCCGCACGACTGGCGGGTCGATGTGCAGGCGCTCGACGTCACCGGCCGGCTCGAAGAACTGGGAGGATCCGCGTGAGCACGTCCTCGACCCCGCGCCGGCTCTACACCCCGCGGACGTCGCGCAGGTACTCGCCTCGCCTCGACCCCGAGGCCGTCGGCCAGATCACCGAGTCGATCGCACGCTTCTTCGGCACCGGCCGCTACCTGCTGGTGCAGACCATCCTCGTGGTGGCCTGGATTGCGCTGAACCTGTCCGCGGTGAGTCTGCGGTGGGACCCGTACCCCTTCATCCTGCTCAACCTGGCCTTCTCCACGCAGGCCGCCTACGCGGCGCCGCTGATTCTGCTCGCACAGAATCGTCAGGAAAATCGCGATCGGGTCGCGCTCGAACAGGATCGCCATCGCGCCGCGCAGACCAAGGCCGACACCGAGTTTCTGGCCCGCGAACTCGCAGCCGTGCGACTGGCGGTCGGTGAGGTCGTGACCCGCGAATATCTGCGTCACGAGCTCGAGGACCTACGCTCGCTGCTGGCGAATTTGGACGTCGAATCCGAGGGCTCTGAGGCGGCGCAGGGCGGTGACAGCGTCGACCGAAACGCAAGGAAATAGGGGCGTAATCAGTTCCGACCATTGCGCCACTCTGGTCACAAGAGTTATGTATGGTGATCTAGTTCACGGCTGAGAAGCAGTTGACCAGCTCACATACCTAGGACGGTCGAGTGCGCATAGGGGGACGCCGGGGTACACACCCGGCCGCCGCGGCGGAGCGGCAACGAGCACTTCAGGTAACACGCACGCGTGCGTTCGGGGTCGCGACCATCACCCCGTTGATTTTCGCCGGAGCAGTGAGCGGAGCGGCGCCTTCGCTTCCCGAAAAACTCCCTCCGGTGCACGCGAACATCACCCCGGTGGCCGCGGTGTCCCCTAGCATCCCCGACCTCTCCGGGCCCGCCGTCGTCTCCATCGACCGTTCCCCGGCCGCTTTCCACGTAGCCGAACCCGCCTTGTCGGCACCACCGCCAGCGATGATCGTGAATGCGCCTGGGGCGCTTGGCATCCCGAGCATCGCGCTGGCGGCCTATCGCAGTGCCGAGCAAAAGATGGCCGTGGCCGCCCCGAACTGCGGCGTCAGCTGGAACTTGCTGGCGGGGATCGGACGCATCGAGTCGGGGCATGCGGGCGGCGGCGCCGTTGACGCGCGCGGCACCGCCGTCGTCCCGATCTACGGCCCCTCGTTGGACGGCACGCTGCCGGGCAACGAGGTCATCCTGCAGAGCAGCACCGGCAACCGCCCCACCTATGCCCGCGCGATGGGACCGATGCAATTCTTGCCGGGCACCTGGGCGCGATACGCGTCCGACGGCAAAGGCGACGGCGTGGCCGATCCGCAGAACCTGTTCGACTCCACCCTGGCGGCGGCCCGCTACCTGTGCAGCGGCGGCCTCAATCTCCGCGACCCGTCGCAAGTGATGGCCGCGATCCTTCGCTACAACAACTCGATGGCCTACGCGCAGAACGTGCTGGGCTGGGCCTCGGCGTACGCCACCGGGGTGGTTCCGGTCGACCTGCCTCCGATGACGGGTCCGCCGCCTCCGCTCGGCGACGGCTTCCTCGAGCACCCCGAGGGACTCGGCCCCAACCTGCCGATGAACGTCAACGGGTTGCCGGTGGACGATCCCCTGGCGCGCGTGCCGCTGATCGACCTCGGCCAACCGCAGAGCGCCGGTCCACCGCCGATGTTCCCGTGGATGACCCCCACCCAACAGCAGGCCCCGACGCGGCAGCCCGGCTGCACGGTGATCTGCGTCGGCTCCCAGAACCCGCCGCCCGCCGCCCCACCGTGGGCGCCGCCGCGTTTGGCGGCGCCGAAGCAGCCGGGTCCCGCTACGGGCGGCTGACCAGCCGACAACGTCACGCGCCTACACTCGGCGGTGATGTCCCCTCATGACACTGCCGACCTGAGCGCAGCAATCCGCACCGCACTGGGGAAGGTGATCGACCCCGAGTTACGGCGCCCGATCACCGAACTCGGAATGGTCAAGAGCATTGACACCGAGCCCGACGGCGGCGTGCACGTGGCGATCTACCTGACCACCGCCGCCTGTCCGAAGAAGACCGAAATCAGCGAACGGGTCACCCAGGCCGTCTCCGACGTTCCGGGCACCGGGGCCGTGAAAGTCACCCTCGACGTGATGAACGACGAGCAGCGCACCGAACTGCGCAAGCAGTTGCGCGGCGACGCCCGCGAGCCCGTCATCCCCTTCGCCCAGCCGAACTCGCTGACGCGGGTCTATGCGGTCGCGTCCGGGAAGGGCGGGGTGGGCAAGTCCACCGTCACGGTCAACCTCGCCGCCGCGATGGCGGCCCGTGGACTGTCCGTCGGCGTACTCGACGCCGACATCCACGGCCATTCCATCCCCCGCATGATGGGCACCACCGACCGCCCGACCCAGGTCGAGTCGATGATCCTGCCGCCGATCGCCCACGAGGTGAAGGTCATCTCGATCGCCCAGTTCACCGAGGGCAACACACCCGTGGTGTGGCGCGGGCCCATGCTGCACCGGGCGTTGCAACAGTTCCTGGCCGACGTCTACTGGGGCGACCTGGATGTCCTGTTGCTGGATCTGCCGCCGGGCACCGGCGACATCGCCATCTCGGTGGCTCAGCTGATCCCGAGCGCCGAGCTCATGGTCGTGACGACGCCGCAGCTGGCCGCCGCCGAGGTCGCCGAGCGGGCGGGCAGCATCGCGATGCAAACCCGGCAGCGCATCGCCGGCGTGGTGGAGAACATGTCGGGCCTCACGCTGCCGGATGGCTCGACGATGCAGGTGTTCGGCGAGGGCGGCGGCCGTCAGGTGGCCGAACGGTTGTCCCGCGCGGTCGGTGCCGACGTGCCGCTGCTGGGTCAGATCCCGCTGGACCCCGCGTTGGTGGCCGCGGGCGATTCGGGGACCCCGATCGTTTTGAGCGCGCCGGACTCCCCGGCGGGCAAGGAACTGCGCAGCGTGGCCGAGAACCTGTCGTCGCGACGGCGCGGATTGGCAGGCGTGTCGCTCGGGCTCGATCCGACGCGGCGCTAGGCCACGGGGCGACCCATCGCCCGGCTTCGCTGCGCGCTGCGATCGCCGCGCTAGGTCGCGTCGGCGTCGAAGGGTGCCGGTCCGGGGGCGTGCGTCTGGGGCGCTGTCGACGGCTCCGACGGAGCGGCGGGCACCCCATTGACCGCCGGGCCCGGCCTGTCGAAGTTCCCGGTGAGGAAGGAATCGTCGCCGTCCAGCAGGTGCTTGGTCAGCGCGGCGCGCGGCGTCATCCCCCGCAGCCTCTGCAACTCGCTCAGCGGAACCCGCAGATCGTCGAACTCGGGCCCGAGGTCTTCGCGCAGCTGGGTGGTCACCCCGCTGAGGTAGTCCCGGGCCTGCCGCAGCGCGGTCGACGTCCAGCGGATGGCCCCGGGAAGTCGCTCCGGCCCGAGGACCACCAGCCCGACCACGACGAGGACCAGGATGTGCTCCCAGCTCAGGCTGCCGAACATTTAGCTGCCGTCGGGGTCGGGCTTGACGGTCAGGGTGACATGCCGGCCGTCGCGGACCACCTCGATCGGTGAGTCCTGGCCGATGGTCAGCTGGCGCACGGCGACGACGAACTCGTCGGAGTCGGCGACCCCGCGGTTACCGACCTTGACGATGACGTCGTTCTCCAGGATGCCGCCCTTCTGCGCGGGGCTTCCCGCCTTCACGTTGGCAACCTGGGCGCCGGAGGCGATGGCGTTGCTCACCGACCGGGTGCTGATCCCGAGCGTCGGGTGCACGATCTTGCCGTCTTTGATAAGCGTGTCGGCCACCGTCTTCGCCTCGTCGATCGGAATCGCGAAACCCAGCCCACTTGCGCTGTCGGACAAGGACTTACCCGCGGTGTTGATGCCGATCACCTGCGAATCCATGTCGATCAGCGGGCCTCCGGAGTTGCCGTGATTGATCGACGCGTCGGTCTGCAGAGCGTCGATGACGGTGTCGGTGTCGGAGCCCTCGCCCGATAGCGGGACGGGACGGTGCAGCGCACTGATGATGCCGTGGGTCACGGTGCTGCGCAGACCGAGCGGCGCACCCGCCGCAAGGACCTCGTCGCCGACGCGCACCTTGTCCGAGTCACCGAACCGGGCCACGCTCAGATTGTCGACGTTGTCGACCTTGAGCACGGCAAGGTCGGTCTTGGGGTCGCGCCCCACCAGATTGGCGGGCACTTCCTTGCCGTCGTTGAACACGACGGTCGTCTTGAACTGGCTGGGGTTGTTGGCCGCCTCGGAGATCACGTGGTTATTGGTGATGATGTAGCCGCGACCGTCGACCACCACGCCGGAGCCCTGCAAGCCCTCCTGGTCGCTCTTGGACTCGATGGTCACCACCGCGTTGGCGGTCGCCGCGGCCACCTTGGCGAAGCGACCCGCCGGCCCTTCACCGTTGCCGTTGGTCGACAGCGTCACCTTCGAGGTGGTGAACGCCTCGGCGACCTCGGCCGTCTTGCGGCCGACCACCCCGCCGATCACCCCGATGAGCAGCGCGATCAGCAGCAAGACCAGCAGCGCCAGGTAGGACACCTTGCCGCCGAAGAGCACGTCGCGCACGCCGAGCTTGCCGCCGTAGCCCCGCGGCCCTCGCGGCCCCGATGGGGCGACGGCCGGAGTGCCCAGCGCCGCGGCCGCCGACGGGTCTCGCCAGGGATCGTCGAGCTCGTCCGTCTCGGCACCGTTTTTCTCCGCCGCCAGCGCACCGGCGTCGACCGGGTGGCGCTGCAGCGAGTCGGGACTGCCGACCGGGCGACTGAACGCCTCCTGCAGGACCGGATCAGCCGGTTCTTCGTGCGGCCGGAAGTCGGTCTGTTCGCGATACTTCTGCGGGCGGACGCGGTCGGCCACGAAGGATCCGCGCAGCCCGTCGGGACGGCTGAACAGTTGACGCGATGCGGGGTCGACCGGCGGACGGGAGATGGGGCGCGGCGCTAAGCGGTTGCCGCTGTTCTTGCCGCTGTCGTTGCCTTGATCGGAGGTCACGTTACCCCTTTGGATCCTCTTCTTGAGCGCTCGAGACAGGCCCTTCACCGGGCGATATACCCGACACCGGCGTGGCCGTGTCCACCCTAGTATCCACGGTTCGGCGCCGGCCGCCCATGAGCGCGCGGGCGGGGTGCGCAAAAGTCGGCGGGATCAACCATGGGGAGTTCGGCCAGAGGGTGTCGAGCTACGGACGCTTGCGCTGCTCACGGGCGTCGCGCTCAGCAAAACGGTCGGACGACCTGGTGGTCATGTCATCGGGCGAATCATAGGGAATCTCAGCGAGCATTCCGAGCAGCGTGCTGGGTATACGGATCGGATGCGAGTCGCGCAGCGCCGCACGGGCCCGGCTCTGATCGTCGACCTCGGCCGCGCACTCGGGGCACAGCGACAGGTGGTGCGCCGCCCGAAGGTGCGCGTTCATCCGCAGCTCACCGTCGACGAACGCCGCGATGGCTTCGACGGAAAGGTGCTCGGTCGAACCGAACTGGCGCGGCGCGCCGACGGGCGCATCGCTCTGGGAGGCGAACTGTGCGGGAAGCCAGGAGAACGCGCGGCGGAAGAGATGTCCTCCTCGATCGGGCATCACCGGGTCCTTTCGTAGCGCCTACCCCTCGAATGTAGCGCGAGGGGTGCGCAATAGCGCATCTCAAGACCACAAAACCGCTGGCTCACATCCGGGCGGCGACCCGCTGTGTCGATTCGGGAGTTCGCCGGCTACGCCGGCTCCGCGTGCAGTGCACCCCGGCCGGCGCCTGGATGGGCGGCCAGGTAGTCGCGAAGCGCCTGACGTCCGCGGTGGATGCGGCTGCGTACGGTCCCGAGCTTCACGCCCAGCGTCGCGCCGATCTCCTCATAGGACAGGCCTTCGATGTCGCACAGCACGACGGCGGCGCGGAACTCCGGCGGCAGCGAATCCAAAGCCGCCTGCAGGTCCGGCCCGAGCCGTGAATCGTGGTAGATCTGCTCGGGGTTGGGCTCGTCCGCGGGCACCCGCTCGTAATCCTCGGGCAGCGCCTCCATCCGGATCCGGGCGCGCCGGCGGACCATGTCGAGGAACAGGTTGGTGGTGATGCGGTGCAACCAGCCTTCGAACGTTCCGGGCTGATAGTTCTGCACGGACCGGAACACCCGGATGAAGGTCTCCTGGGTGAGGTCCTCGGCGTCGTGCTGATTGCCGGAGAGGCGGTAGGCCAGCCGGTATACCCGGTCGGCATGCTGACGCACCAGCTCGTCCCACGAGGGCATCGTGGACTTGTCCCCGGTCGCGTCGAATACCGCGGTGCCTTGCAAGCCGTCGGACGCCTCCACCCACTCGTCCGTGGGGCAGTCCTGCGCGTGCGGCATGCTGGTCGGGCCCAAAAGCGTGGTGATGATCGAATCCTCCGAATCAGTCCTGCCGAAGAGCGACAAGTCGTCACCGGCGGCAACACGTAGCCGCCAGTCCGTATTCCCGTGCGCACGCGCTCCGCGATCCATAGGGACACCGTCGCGTATCGGCGTATGTGCGGTATATGAACAGTCTGAGCTGAGGCTGAGAAACCGTATCGTTACCAGCGCTGTCCAGGAGATATCCGCCGCGGCGTGAGCTTAAACGCAGCGACCTCGCCGGGCGTGTCGTAACGGTGCAGCTTAGGCGCGCCATGCCGGGGTGCGCACCGAAGTGGAATACGCTGCGGGCATGGACGGCACCGACGCAGAAACCCCCGGCCAGCCGGCGCCCAGTCGAGCCGAATCCCTGTTCGCGCACGCCGAGGGGTCGATCTCCGAAGACTCGTTGCTGGCGGCCGCTCGCGAGCGTGCCGTGGACATCGGCGCGGGCGCGGTGACGCCCGCGGTGGGCGCGCTGCTGAGCCTGCTGACCAAGCTCAGCGGCGGGAAGGCCGTCGCGGAGGTGGGCACCGGCGCCGGGGTCAGTGGGTTGTGGTTGCTCTCCGGCATGAGCGAGGACGGCGTCTTGACGACGATCGACATCGAGCCCGAGTATCTGCGGCTCGCCAAGCAAGCCTTCTCCGAAGCGGGCATCGGGCCGTCGCGCACCCGGCTGATCAGCGGCCGGGCCCAAGATGTCCTCACCCGCCTCGCCGACGAGTCCTACGACCTGGTGTTCGTGGACGCGGACCCGGTTGACCAGCCGGACTACGTCGTCGAGGGCGTGCGGCTGCTGCGACCCGGCGGCGTCATCGTGGTACACCGCGCGGCCCTCGGCGGGCGAGCCGGCGATCCCGCCGCCCGCGACGCCGAGGTGGTCGCGGTGCGGGAAGCTGCGCGACTCATCGCCGAGGACGAGCGGCTCACCCCGGCCCTGGTTCCGCTCGGCGACGGCATTTTGGCCGCCGTGCGCGACTGATCTGGCGGTGGCGACCCGCCGCACCCGACGACGCCGCGCTTGCGATCGCCACTGACCCGATGGTGGCGACCCGCCGCACCCGACGACGCCGCGCTCGCGATCGCCACTGACCCGATGGTGGCGACCCGCCGCACCCGACGACGCCGCGCTCGCGATCGCCTTTATGAATTCTTGACGCGCTACCTCCTTGACTTGAGACTGAACGTGCGTTTAATGTCCTGAACATGCGTTCAGCCGACCTGACCGCCGCCGCCCGGATCCGGGACGCGGCCATCGAGCAGTTCGGCGAGTCCGGGTTCGGCGTGGGGCTGCGCGCGATCGCCGAGGCGGCGGGGGTGAGCGCCGCGCTGGTCATTCACCACTTCGGCTCCAAGGAGGGACTGCGCAAGGCGTGTGACGATTACATCGCCGACGAGATCCGCAACAGCAAGTCCGAGACGATCAGGTCGAACGACCCGGCAACCTGGTTCGCGCAAATGGCCGAGATCGAGAGTTACGCCCCGATGATGGCGTACCTGGTACGCAGCATGCAGACCGGTGGCGACCTCGCGAAGATGTTGTGGCGCAGGATGATCGACAACGCCGAGGAGTACATGGAGGAAGGCGTGCGGGCCGGGACGATCAAGCCCAGCCGCGATCCGAAAGCCAGGGCCAAGTATCTCGGCATCACCGGAGGCGGGGGCTTCCTGCTCTATCTGCAGATGCACGACACACCAACCGATTTGCGCGCGGTCCTGCGTGACTACTCCAGAGACATGATCCTGCCCGCGCTCGAGATCTACACCGAAGGACTGATGGTCGACCGCACCATGTATGACGCATTCCTGGCCGCAGATGATCAAGGAGAAAACCATGCCAGTTGACAAGATCGCGCCCATCGAAATTCACCATCTGACAAAGAACTTCGGAGCGGTGCGGGCGCTGGACGGCCTGGATCTCACCGTGCGCGAAGGCGAAGTGCACGGCTTCCTCGGCCCCAACGGCGCCGGGAAGTCGACGACCATCCGCATCCTGCTGGGTCTGGTCAAGGCGGACGGCGGCAGCGTGCGGCTGCTGGGCGGCGACCCGTGGACCGACGCGGTCGCCCTGCACCGCCAGATCGCCTATGTGCCCGGCGATGTCACACTGTGGCCGACGCTGACCGGTGGTGAGACCATCGACCTGCTGGCCCGGATGCGCGGCGGCATCGACCGCAAACGTCGCGACGAGCTGATCGAGCGCTTCGCCCTCGATCCACACAAGAAGGCGCGGACCTATTCGAAGGGCAACCGGCAAAAGGTCTCGCTGATCTCCGCCTTCTCGTCGCGGGCCCGCCTTTTGCTGTTGGACGAGCCCAGCAGCGGCCTGGACCCCTTGATGGAGAACGTCTTTCAGCAGTGCGTTGCCGAGGCGCGCGACCGCGGCGCGACGGTGTTGTTGTCCAGTCACATCCTCGCCGAGACCGAAGCGCTGTGCGAAAGGGTGACCATCATCCGGGCCGGCAAGGCCGTCGAGAGCGGGACCCTGGACTCGATGCGGCATCTCAGCCGCACCTCGATCAAGGCCGAAATGACCGGCGATCCCGGGGACCTCACTCGCATCAAGGGGGTCGAGGACGTCACCGTCGAGGGCACCATCCTGCGCGCTCAGGTCGACGGCGAAAGCCTCGGGGAACTCATCCGGGCACTCGGCGACGCCGGCGTGCGCAGCCTCGTCAGCCAGCCGCCGACGCTCGAGGAACTCTTCCTGCGCCACTACGACACGGCGGACCAGGTTTCCGCATCATGAGCACCGCAACCTTGGATCGCTCAAACCGCCCGGCGCACCCCGCGCCGCGGGGCTCGAACTTCGCCGGAACGCTGGGGATGCTGCGGCTCTACTTGCGCCGCGACCGAATCTCGCTGCCGCTGTGGGTGTTCCTGCTGTCGGTGCCGCTGGCAACGGTGTACGTCGGCAGCATCGAAAAGGTCTACCCCACCCAGGCCGCCCGGGCCGGCTTCGCCGCTTCCATCATGGCCAGCCCGGCGCAGCGCGCGCTCTACGGACAGGTCTACAACGACAGCCTTGGCGCCGTTGGCATTTGGAAGGCGGGGATGTTCCACCTGCTGATCGCGGTGGCCGTCATCCTGACCGTCATCCGGCACACCCGGGCCGACGAGGAGGCGGGCCGAACCGAACTCGTGGACTCGACCGCCGTCGGTCGCTATGCCAGCCTCACCGCCGCGCTGCTGTTGTCGTTCGGGGCCTCCATCGCCACCGGCGTGATCGGTGCGGCGGGACTGCTCACCACCGACGTCCCCGCCGGTGGGTCGCTCGCGTTCGGTGCGGCGCTGGCCTGCTCCGGCCTGGTGTTCGCCGCCGTCGCCGCGGTGACCGCGCAACTGTCCCCGAGCGCGCGGTTCGCGCGCGGCGCCGCGTTCGCGGTTCTGGCGGCCGCCTTCACGCTGCGCGCCGTCGGTGACGCCGGTTCCGGTGCGCTGTCGTGGCTTTCGCCACTGGGGTGGTCCTTGCAGGTCCGGCCGTACGCCGGCGATCACTGGTCCGTATTGACGCTGCATCTGACGACAGCCGTGGCGCTCACCGCGGTGGCATACCGGCTGCTCGCCGGCCGTGACGTCGGTGCCGGGCTCTTTGCCGAACGCCCCGGCCCCGGCTCGGCCGCGCCCGCGCTGGGCAATGTGTTCGGGCTGGCCTGGCGATTGGACCGTGGTGCGCTCCTGCTCTGGACCGTGGGGCTGTGTCTGTATGGCGTCTTGATGGGCAGTGTGGTGCACGGCATCGGCGACGAGCTCGGCGGCAGCGACGCCGCCCGCGACATCGTCGTCCGGATGGGCGGTACCAGCGCCTTGGAGGAGGCCTTCATCGCCGTCGCGTTCACCATGATGGGGATGGCGGCCGCCGCATTCGCCGTCTCGCTGACGCTGCGATTGCACCAGGAGGAAGCGGGCCAACGCGCCGAAGCGACGCTGGCCGGTGCGGTGTCGAGAGCCCGCTGGCTGGCGAGCCACCTGCTGGCGGCATTGGTCGGATCCTCGGTGGCGATGCTGGTCAGCGGTTTGGCCGGCGGCCTGGTCTACGGCGCCGCCGCCGGCGACGTCGGCGGCAAGGTGGCTGTCGTGGTGGCAAGCGCGGCCGTGCAACTGCCCGCAGTCTGGTTGTTGTCCGCGGTGACGGTCGGCTTATTCGGCCTGGCACCACGATTCACGCCCGTGGCTTGGGGCGTTCTGGTGGGATTCATCGCCCTATACCTGATCGGTTCGTTGGCCGGGTTCTCGCAATGGTTGCTCGACCTGGAACCGTTCGCCCACATTCCCCGGGTCGGCGCGGGTTTCACCGCCACGCCACTGCTGTGGCTATTGGCCATTGACGCCGCACTCGTTACCCTCGGTGTCATGGGCTTCCGACGCCGCGATCTGCGTGGTTAGGAGCGCTGTGAAAACCGGTCTTCGCGTGACGGTGCAATCGATCTGGGGAATCCTCTCTTTCGGCTTGATCCTCTTCCTGCCCGCCGGCACGTTGCGTTATTGGCAGGCATGGGTTTTCATCGCCGTGTTCATGGCGGCAACGATCGTCCCCGTCGTCTACCTGGCGCGCAACAATCCCGCGGCCCTGCAGCGCCGCATGAAGGCGGGCCCGCGGGCCGAACCCCGGGCGGCCCAGAAATTCATCATCACCGGCTCGTTCCTGGTCCTATTCGCGGCGATGGTGCTCAGCGCGGTCGATCACCGGTTCGGCTGGTCGTCCGTGCCGGCGTGGCTGTCCGTGCTCGGCGATGTCCTGGTGGCGGCGGGGCTCGGGATCGCCATGCTGGTGATCGTCCAAAACGGTTACGCCGCGGCCACTATCACAGTGGAGTCAGGCCAGACACTGGTGTCCGATGGCTTCTATCGATTCGTGCGCCACCCCATGTATGTCGGGAACGTGGTCATGATGATCGGCATGCCGTTGGGGCTCGGCTCCTACTGGGCGTTGCTCTTGGTCATCCCGGGCTGCATCCTGCTCGCCCTCCGCATCCTCGACGAGGAAACGCTCCTCACCCAGGAGTTGACCGGGTATCGCGAATACCGGCAACGGGTGCGCTATCGGTTGGTTCCCTACATCTGGTAACGGCCGGGCCGACGCGCCTAGGGTATTCGCGTGGCCCGAAATCCCGCGCCCGCGCGAGATCGGCCGTGGCGACGCCCCGGCGCGCTCCGGTACGCGATGAGCCGGATACGCGGCGTCGCCAAGCCACCCGTCACGGTGACCGATCCACCGGCCGACCTTGACGTCGAACGCGATGTAGGCGTGCCGACGCGCGACGGAACGGTATTGCGGGTCAACGTTTTCCGGCAGCGCGATACCGGTGCTCGACCGGTGATTCTGAGCATCCACCCCTACGGCAAGGACAATCTGCCGAGGCGGCGCGGCAACAGGTGGACGTTCTCCATGCAGTACCGGATCCTGCGCCAGCCGCGACCGGTGCGCTTCTCGGCGCTGACCGGCTGGGAGGCGCCCGATCCCGCGTGGTGGACAGCGCAGGGCTTCGTCATGGTGAATGCCGATTCGCGCGGCTGTGGTCGCTCCGACGGAAACGGGCGCCTGTTGTCGCGCCAGGAGGCCGAGGACACCTACGACCTGGTGCAGTGGATCGCCGGACAGCCATGGAGCGATGGACGCGTCGTCATGCTCGGGGTGTCGTACCTGGCCATCAGCCAGTACGCGGTTGCCGCGCTGCAGCCGCCGGCACTACGGGCGATCTGCCCGTGGGAAGGCTTCACCGACGCCTACCGTGACCTGACCTTCCCGGGCGGCGTTCGCGAGACCGGGTTCACCAGGGTGTGGTCGCGAAACGTGCGACGCGACACCCGGCAGGCCTACGACCTGGAACGGATGCAGGACGCCCACCCGTTGCGCGATGAGTTCTGGCGTTCGCTGGTCCCGGACCTCTCCGCGATCAAGGTGCCCATGCTGGTGTGCGGCAGCTTCTCCGACAACAACCTGCACAGCCGCGGCTCCATCCGCGCGTTCACGCACGCCGGCTCCAGCCACGCCCGCCTCTACACCCACCGCGCCGGCAAGTGGGCGACCTTTTACTCCAAGCCCGCGCTGACCGAGCAATTGCGGTTCTTCCGCGGAGTGCTGGACGGGGTGCCCGCTTCCCGCAGCGTCCGCCTCGAGGTCCGCGAAGACCGCGACACCGTCGCAGCAGTGCGCGAAGAGGCCGAATGGCCGCTGGCGCGCACCCATTGGCGCCCAATGTATTTGGCCGAGGGTGGACTGCTGACCGCCCAGCGGCCATCGGAGGAAAGTGGCATCACGTTCGGAACCCGCTCCGGCGCAGCAGCTTTCAGCTGGACCGTCCCGGCTGATATCGAGCTGACCGGCCCGATGGCGGCGCGGCTGTGGATCGAGCTGGACGGCTGCGACGACGCCAACCTGTTCGTCGGCGTGGAGAAGTGGCGTGCCGGACGGTTTGTCGCATTCGAAGGCTCCTACGGCTACGGCCGCGATCGGGTGAGCACCGGTTGGCAGCGAGTCTCGCTGCGTGCGCTGGACGCCGATCTTTCGCGGCCGTGGGAACCCGTCGCGGCGTGCACAAACCCGCGACCCGTCGCCGCGCACGAGGTCGTCGAGGTCAACGTGGCGCTGGGCCCGTCCGCGACACTGTTCCGCGCCGGTGAGCAGCTGCGCTTGGTGGTCGCAGGGCGCTGGTTGTCCCCGAGGAACCCGCTCACCGGCCAGCTCCCCGCGGCCTATGCCGGCTCGCCGCGCGGCCGCGTCAAGCTGCACTGGGGCCCGCGCTACGACGCGCATCTGCTGATCCCGGAGATCCCCGGGTAGCACGGGGCACTAAATCCAGACGCCCTTGCCCACCGCGACCACACCGCCCGCGCTTATCGCGAAGCGCTCCCGGTCCTTCTCGAGGTCCACGCCGACCATCTCGCCGGGCCCGACGACGACGTTCTTGTCCAGGATGGCGTGGCGTACCACCGCGCCCCGGCCGACCCGGGCGCCGGGCATGATCACGCTGCCCTCCACGATCGCGCCGTCATCGACCACGACGTTGGACGACAGCACCGAGTTGCGCACCGAAGCTGCCGAAATAATGCTGCCGGCGCCGACGACCGACTCCTGGGCCGAGCCGCCGTTGACGAACTTGGCCGGTGCCAGGTTCTCCGACTCACCGCGGATCGGCCAGCGCTTGTTGTAGAGGTTGAACACTGGATGCACCGAGACCAGGTCCATGTGCGCGTCGTAGAACGCGTCCAGCGTCCCCACGTCACGCCAGTAACCCCGGTCGCGATCGGTCGCGCCCGGCACCTCGTTGTCCTTGAAGTCGTAAACCGCGGCCATCCCGTCGCCCACCAAGCGCGGAATGATGTCACCGCCCATGTCGTGATCCGAATGGTCGTCGTCGGCGTCGGCGCGAATCGCGTCGATGAGCACCTTGGTGGTGAAGATGTAGTTGCCCATCGACACGAACGTCGCCTCGGGGTCATCCGGTGTGCCGGGCGGGTCCAACGGCTTCTCCACGAATTCGCGGATGCGGCCGGAATCGTCGGCGTCGATACACCCGAATGCGGTGGCCTCTCCGCGCGGCACGCGGATGCCGGCCACCGTCGCGCCGGCCCCGCTTTCGATGTGGAAGTGGACCATCTGCTCGGGGTCCATCCGATAAACGTGGTCGGCGCCGAAAACGACTATGTAGTCGGGGTCTTCGTCGTAGATCAGATTGAGCGATTGGTAGATCGCGTCGGCGGAGCCGGTGTACCAGCGGGGGCCCAGGCGCTGCTGCGCGGGCACGGGGGTGATGTACTCACCGGCCAGACCGGAAAGCCGCCAGTTCTGCGAAATGTGACGGTCCAGTGAATGCGACTTGTACTGGGTGAGAACGCAGATCCTCAAGTAGCGCGCGTTGACGAGGTTGGAGAGCACGAAGTCGATCAGCCGATAGGCGCCGCCGAAGGGAACCGCGGGCTTGGCCCGATCCGCGGTCAGCGGATACAGCCGCTTGCCCTCACCGCCGGCCAGGACAATGCCCAGCACGTGTGGCGCTTCCCTCATGGTTCAAACCTATCGGCCGTCGCGAGGCGCTGCCAGAGGGACGGCGCTATTGGCGGTGTTCTGCGGCTGTCCGTCAAGGTATTTG
>NZ_LZIE01000055.1:0-504 GCF_001667155.1 Mycobacterium sp. 852002-53434_SCH5985345 | reverse complement strand
CCGGGGCAGCCGCGGGCTACTCCCACAAATACGGCTTCCGCTACAGCGTCCTAACCCGCCCACCCTCGGCCGGATAGCAGCGGATATGAACACAACTCATTCGTTTTATCCGCGTCGGGATTTTATGGAGAGCCGGTTGCGGCTGAGCCCGGTAGCGACGACGGCGCGGCCCCCCGGCTACGGCCCGGTGACGCGCGAGGGCGATCACCGGGAGACTGTTTTCCCACCTCATGGCGGACAAACGGCCGGACGCCCAGCGCGTGGTCAGCTCTGGACAACCGGGGCGCAGCAGCCGCGGGCGATGCGCCCGCGCCCGGCCAGCTCTGACGTCAGCCGGTCGGCACGGCCGGGGGCCGGCCGGATGCGCTCTATCGTCTTTCACTACTCGACGTCATTCATGCAGCTGCGACGCGGTAAGGGGTAATTCGTGTTTGATTTTGGGGCGCTTCCGCCGGAGGTTAATTCGGCGCGGATTTATGCCGGTCCGGGGTCGGGGTCGTTGAT
>NZ_LZIE01000054.1:0-128288 GCF_001667155.1 Mycobacterium sp. 852002-53434_SCH5985345 | reverse complement strand
GTTGGCACCGTTCAGCGGGGCCGCCGCTCCCCCCCCCCCCCCCCCCCCCCCCCCCCCCCCCACCTCGTGGGGCCCCCCCCCCCCCCCCCCCCCGCCGCCCCCCCCCCCCCGGGGGGGGGGGCGCCCGCCCCCCCCCCCCGACCCAGCGTCGGTAGCTTGTATGCTCCCGGACCGGAGCCGGCGAGTGACCGGTGGCCAAAGCCTGTAAGGCGGCGTCCAATTCGCCGAGCACCACTCGCCACGACGCGGGATCCATCGCCAAGACATGGGCGGCCAGCAGCAGGACACTTTGCCCGGCCGGGGGGCGAAGCCACACCGCGGCCAGCAGCGCCCCCCGCTCCGGGTCGAGGCGATCGACGGCGCGTGCGACGTGATCGGGGACCGCGGCGTGCAGATCGGCGGCGACCTCTACTTCGGTGAGGTCGATGTCGGCGGCCTGGGCCGGGACCAGGGTCATGGTCGCGCGGTCCAGGCGGGCGCGCAGCACCTCATGTCCGGCCACGATGCCGGCCAGCGCGGCGTCCAATTGTTCGCGGGTGACGTGGTCGGGCAGCCGGATGGCTTCGGTCTGCGCCAGCCGGCGCGGCTCCCCGTGTTCGTAGAGCCAGCGGCCGTTGGGCAGCACCGGCATGGGATGGGCGCCATTATCGATATCGCTTGTGGCGGAGACGGTTTCGGAATCGATGGCGTCGGCCAGCTCGCGGACGTTCGCGCACTCGAGGATCAGCCTGGCGCGCAGGGCGATACCCCGCGTCCGCGCCGCCTGAACCACCGACAGGGCCATGATGCTGTCCAGACCCAGCTGCAGGAAATCCGCGGTGACGTCGATTCGCGGCTGATGCAGAAATTCGGAAAGCAATTCCGCCAGTGCGGCTTCCGTGGCTGTTTCGGGTTCGGCTCCGGAAAACGCCTCGGCGGTGTCGAAGGCGCTCAGCGCGGCTTCGTCCAGCTTGCCGTTGGCCGTCAGCGGAATTTCATCGACCGTGACGATCCGCTGCGGAATCATGTAGCGCGGCAGACGGGAGCCGAGCATGCCGCGCAGTTCGCCCGTCGACGGCGGCCGGGGCGCCGCACCGGAAATCACCACGTAAGCGGTCAGCCGCGCTCCCGCCTTCGCGCGACGCACCAGCACTCCGGCGTGCTGGACGGCGGGATGCGATTCGAGCGCTGCGGCGATCTCGCCGGGCTCGACACGGTAGCCGCGGATCTTCACCTGCGCATCGGCGCGGCCGACATACTGCAGCGCCCCGTCGGAACCGCGCCGCACCAAATCGCCGGTGCGGTACATGCGTTCGCCGAGCGCGAATGGGTCGGCGACGAACCGCTGGCTGGTTTCCGCCGCGCGGCCGAGATAGCCGCGGGCCAGCTGGGCACCGGCCAGATAGAGTTCGCCGGTGGCCCCGAACGGCACCGGACGCAGCGCCGAATCCAGCACGTAGCCGCGGGTGTGCAGGGTCGGCCGCCCGATCGACGGCTCGTCGTGCTCGGTGATGGCGGCCACCACCGCCTCGACCGTGGTTTCGGTGGGGCCGTAGCAGTTGTAGGCCGCCATCCCGGTGCGTGCACACCCTTCGCGGATGAAGGTCCAGGCGGCCTTACCGAGCGCTTCTCCGCCCAGCGCCAGCACCGTCAGCGGAACCGCCGTCAGCAAACCGCACGCCGCGAGTTGGGCAAACATCGACGGAGTCGTGTCGATCATGTCGACGCCGTGCTCGGCGATGGCCGCGACCAGCGCCTCGGCGTCGGCCTGGGTGGGCTCGTCCACGACGTGCACACCGTGGCCGTCGAGCAGCGCGACCAACGGCTGCCAGGCGGCGTCGAACGCAAACGACCACGCGTGCGCGATGCGCAGCGGCCGGCCCAGCCGGGCGGCCGCCGGCCGCAACACGTTGTCCAGGTGATCGTCGGCGTAGGCAACCACCGCCGCGTGAGTTCCGATGACGCCTTTGGGTTCTCCGGTCGTGCCCGACGTGAAGACGACATACGCGGCTTGGCCGGGCGCCACCTCGACCGGGCGAAGCTTCGTGGCGGGATGGCCACCAGCGACCAGCGACACCTCGTCGAGCACGATCGAGGCATTGGATTGACGCAGGATCGATTCCACCCGTTCCGGGGGCGTTCCCGGCTCCATCGGCACGCAGACGCCGCCGGCCTTGAGCACCGCGAGCATCGCGACGATGTACTGCGGCCCCCGGGAAAGCCGGATGGCTACCGGGGTTTCGGGCCGCACCCCGCGCTCCGCCAGCCGGGCTGCCAGGCCGTCGGCCAGCGCGTCCAGTTCGCGGTAGCTGAGTTGGCCCCCCGCCCAGCTGATCGCGAGGTTTTCGGGGGTCCTCCCGGCGACCTCGTCGAATCGAGCGTGGATGCCGACCGCCGGGGCGGCGGGCGCGCCCGCGGGGCGCGGGGGAACCGCCTCGTCGTCGAAGAGGACACTGACCTGGCGCAGCGGGCGCTCCCAGTCCCGCAGCAGGCGCTCGGCGGTGCTGATCACCCGCCGCCCGAAGGCGGCGGCGGGGATGTCGCCGAGCGCCCCGTCGATCACTTCGACCAGCACCACGAGTTCGCCGCCCGCCATGTGGGCCGCGACGGTGATCGGGAAATGCGACAAGGTTTGCAGGGCGGACGGCCGGAATGTCGCACCCGCGGCGGTCAATTCGGTGCCGGCGGTCAGCCCGTCCAAGGGGAAGTTCTCGTAGACCAGTAGGGTGTCGAACAATTCGCCGACGCCGCCGAGCGCCCGCAGTTGGGCATGCCCGATGTGGCTGTGCTCACGCAGCAGGGCGGCGTTGCGCTGGACCGTGCGGCACTGCTCGCCCACCGTCGCGGCGGGGTCGAGCCGCACCCGCATGGGAACGGTGTTGATGAACAGACCGATCATGGTCTCGACGCGGGCGAGTTCGGGCGGCCGCCCGGACACCGTGACACCGAAAACCACATCGTGGGCGTCGGTCAGCCGGGACAACACCAGCGCCCATGCCATCTGCATCAGGGTGTTGACGGTGATACCACGGGCCCGGGTCTGCTCAACCAATCGCGCGGTGGCTTCGGCCGGCATCCGCAGTTCGGTGGTGCGGGGCAGCCCAGTTCGCCGGCCCTCCGTCGAGCCCAGCGCGGCCGACAGCAGGGTGGGTCCGGGAAGGCCCGCCAGGTGCCGGCGCCAGACCTGCTGGCTGGCTTCGGAATCGCGACTGGCCAGCCAGCCGATGTAGTCGCGGTACGGCCGGGGGCCGGCGGGCAACGCCGAGAGATCGCCACCGGCCCGGTACAGGATCATCATCTCGTTGACGAACACCGGCAACGACCAGCCGTCAATCACGATGTGGTGGGCGGTGAGCACCAAACGCCATCGCGCGCCAGGCAATTCGACGAGCAGGAAGCGGATGACCGGGCCGCGTTCCAGATCGAAGGGCCGGCGGCGTTCGTCGGCCTCCAGCGTCCGCACATCCTCGGGTGCGGCGGCGACGGTGCGCCATGGCAGGTCTACCCGGGATGGGACGATCTGCACCGGTCGCGCGATACCCCGGCTGAAGAAGCTGGCACGCAGGTTGGGGTGGCGCAACAACATCTTTGTCGCGCAATCACGTAACAGCGCGACATCAAGCGTGCCGGAGATGTCGGCGGCCATGCCGATCACGTACGGGTCGTCGGCATCGCCGTCGGTGAATTCGGCGAGGGCGGTCAGCGAATACAAGCCCTCTTGCAAAGGGCTCAGCGCCATCACGTCCTCGATGTCGGGCGCAACATCTTTGGTGGCCGTCATGGCGCTCCGTCCCGCGACGACGACCACAGCTGCGTCACGGCGGCAAGATCCTCGGCCGAAAGCCCGGACGCGCTCATGGGCTCGAACCGGGCGTCGGCGGGCTCGGCGCCGTTGGCCGCCAGAGCATCCACGGCGGCGGCCAGCTGTTGCACCGTCGGGTTCTCGAAGATCATCCGCGGGTTGACCGCCAGGCCGGCCGCCCGCGCCCGCGAGGCCAGCTGCACCGACAGGATGCTGTCGCCGCCCAGGGCGAAAAAGTCGTCGAAGCGGCCCACCTCGGACGTCGAGAGCAGTTCGGCGAACACCTTGGCCAGCGCCCGTTCGGTGTCGGTGCGCGACGGTTCAACGTGTCCGCTGGTGCTGACCGCCGGCGGCGGCAGCCCGGGCCGGTTCAGCTTGCCCGATTCGGTTTTGGGCAGCGCGTCGAGAACAGTCAACGACGAGGGCGTCATATAGCCGGGCAGCGTCGTTCCGATCGCGGCGCGCACCTGCGATGCGAACGCGGCCTTCTCGGTGTCATCGCCGATCGGCCGTTGTGGCACAACGTATCCGGCCAGCGAGGTGCCCCCGTGCACCTCCCAGGTGCGGGCCGCCGCGGCGGCGACGCCGTCGGCTTCCGCCAGCGCCGCCTCGACCTCGGCCAACTCCACCCGGAAGCCGCGCACCTGTACCTGGTGGTCGGACCGTCCGGCGAATTCCAGTCGCCCGTCCTCGGTCCAGCGGGCAAGGTCGCCGCTGCGGTAGAAGCGAGAACCGGGTTCGAGGGCATAGGGATTAGCCACGAACCGGGTGGCGGTCAATCCGGGCCGTTTCCAGTAGCCCCGGGCCAGTTGGTCGCCGGCATAGTACAGCTCGCCCACCACCCCGACCGGCACCGGCCGCAGGCCCTCGTCGAGCAGGTAGGCGTCCGATCCCGGGACCGGACTGCCCACCAAAGGATTCGGCAGCTCCAGTCGGCCGCGGGACACCGCACCGGAGGTCTCGGTGGAACCGATGTTGTTCAACAGCTCGGTGCCCGTGCCGGCGCACACCGACACCAGCCGCTGCAGCAGCGCGGTGCTCACCGGTTCTCCACCGCACACCAGCCGGGACAGGGCGCGCACCGCGTCGGGCCTGCTGTCGACCACGGCGGAGACAAGGCTGGGCACCGCGGTGACCTGGGCCACCGCGTGCCGGATCATCAACTCCCCGAGCGCTTCCGGGTCGCGGTGCTCGGCATCGTCGGCGAGGATCATGGTCGCCCCCGCCGCGAGCCCGGCCAGCATCTCCATGCCGCCCTCGAGAAACGTGATCGAGGCCTGTGCCAGTCGAATGTCGTCGGTTCTCGGTGGGTAGTGCCGTAGCTGCCAGTCCAGCCGGGCCGCCATGGACCGATGCGTGCCCAGGGCGCCTTTCGGCTTGCCCGTGGAACCGGACGTGAAGACCAGAAACATCGGGTCGTCGGGGTGCGGGAGGGGCAGTTCTCCCGGATCGGCTTCCCCGTTGTCCACCGCGGCGCGCACCTGCGGGTCGTCCAGCGAAATGACCGTGACGCCGGCAACTTCGGGCATGCTGCGGGCCGCGTCGGCCGTGGCGAGCACCACCGGTGGTTGCACGTCGTCGAGCATGAATTGCTTGCGCGCCGGCGGGTACGCGGGATCGATGGGGAAATAGCCACCGCCCGCCTTCATGATGGCCACCAGTGCCACCACCAGGTCGATGCTCCGCCGCGCCGACAGCCCCACCAACGAACCCGGTCCAACCCCCCGCGCTACCAGCAGCGCCGCAAGGTTGTCCGAACGACGATGCAGCGCAACGTAATCGATCCGCTCGTCACCGCAGCGCACCGCGACCCGGTCGGCGCCCCGGCTTCGGCTCGGCTGCAGCAGTTCTGGAATGATGCGCGGCCGGTCATGCGGCGGCCGCTCGCCCCGGCTCCAGAGCTCCAGCATCCGGAGCCGCTCGCCTGCGTCGGTCAGCTGCAGATCGCGCAAACTCTGGTCAGCATTGTCGGCAAACTCGGTGACCACGCGGGTCAGCCAGCCGGCCAACCGCTCGATGGTGGCTCGGCTGTACAGCTCGGTGCGGAAGATCAGGTTGCAGTTGTAGCCGACTCCCCCCGAACCGTCGGTGCCGAAGAAGTTGACACTGAGATCGGCGTGCGCCATGTCGAAGACGGGGTCCAGCGCGGTGCACACCGTGTCCTGGCCGCCGCCTTCGGCATCCTGCTCGATCACCCGCGCGGCGGGCAGGTGGTCGCGGACGTGCACGACGACCTGAAACAGCGGGTTTCGCGACAGCGAGCGCACCGGGCTGACGCTGTCGACAACCCGGTCGAACGGCAGGTCCTGGTGGGCGTAGGCGGCCAGCGCCGTCTCCCGGGCGCGGGTCAGCAGCTCACGCAGCGTCGGGTTGCCGGTCAGGTCGTTGCGCAGCACCAGGATGTTGACGAAAAACCCGATCAGCTGGTCCAATTCGGCCTCGGTGCGCCCGGCGACCGGGGTGCCCAGCGGGATGTCCCGGCCACCACCCGCCTTGTGCAGCACCACGGCGACCGCCGTTTGCAGCAGCATGAACTCGGTGATGCCCATCTCGCGCGACAACTCGGCGAGCTTGCCGCGGGTGGCCGCGTCGATGCGGAAGTCGACGGATTCGCCGGCACCGCTGGGCACCGGCTGGCGCGCGAAGTCCGGACGCAGCCCGGTGTCCTCCGGCAGCCCGGCCAACTGCCGGCTCCAGTACTCGCGTTGCTCGGCGGCGACGGCGGACTCCTGGCCGCCCGCATCACCGAGGAATGCCCCCTGCCACGCCGCGTAGTCGGCGTACTGCACCCGCAGTGGCGCCCAGGCCGGGGTTTCCCCGGCCCGCCGGGCCCGGTACGCGGTCATCACGTCCGCGAACAGCACCCCCGCCGACCAGTGGTCGGAGGCGATGTGGTGGACGACCAGCGACAGCACGTGTTCGGTGGGGTCATCGGCGGTGTGCAGCACCGCAACCCGAACCGGCAGCTCACGGTCCAGTTCGAAGCAGTGCCGGCGCTCGGCGTCCAGCTCCCGCTGCAGCCACGCGTCGTCGGGCCCGGTCGCCCGGCGCACGGCGACCTCCCCGGCCGGACCGACCACCTGGTAGGGCACCCCGTCCAACTCCACGTAGGAGGTGCGCAGGATCTCGTGCCGGGCGACGACGTCGCCGACGGCGGCGATCAGGGCGTCGATGTCCCATGGCCCGGTCAGCTTCGCGGCGAAGGGAATGTTGTTGACCCAGCTGGGCCCGTCGACGCGGTAGGCGAACCAGCTGCGCAGCTGTGAGGCCGATAGCGGCATCGGCTCGTCGTGGGCGGTCGCGATCAGCCTGGGCCGCGACTGTCTGCGTTCACCGGAACTCAGCTGGTCGACGCGTTCCGCCAGCAAGCCCACCGTCGCGAGCTCGAAGACGTCGCGGATGCCGATCTCCACCCCGCACTCCGAGCGGATCGCGGTCACCAGTTTGGTGGCCACCAGCGAGTGGCCGCCCAGGTCGAAGAATGAGTCGTCGACCCCCACCCGGTCGTGGCCGAGCAGCGCGGAAAACAGTGCGGCGATGCGGCGTTGAGTGGGGGTCGTCGGGTCGCGGTATGCGGCGGCCGCCGCGATCTGTGGTTGGGGCAGCGCGGCCCGGTCGATCTTGCCGTGCGCCGTGATCGGGATTTCGTCGAGCGCCACGTAGGCGGCCGGTGTCATGTAGTCCGGCAGCGCGGCGGCGACCCGGGCTCGGATGCGTTCGACCTCAACGGTTTCCGGGCCGCCACCCGAGGCCGGCGTGACGTATCCGACCAGGCTCTTGCCCAACCGGGGCAGGTCCATGGCCAGCACCACCGCTTGCCCGACGCTGGGGTCGACCGAGATGGCGGCGGCGATCTCGCCCAGCTCGATGCGGAAGCCGCGGATCTTCACCTGCTCGTCGGCGCGGCCGACGAACTCGATATCCCCGTCGGCGTTGCGGCGGGCCAGGTCGCCGGAGCGGTACAACCGGCCGCCCGGGGTGAACGGGTCGGCGACGAAACGTTCGGCCGTCAGCCCGGGCCGGCGGTGGTAGCCGTGCGCGACATGCGTTCCACCGATGTAGATCTCGCCGATCACGCCAACGGGAACCGGCCGCAACGCGTTGTCGAGCAGGTGTACCTGGGTGTTGATCTTGGGGCGGCCGATGGGCACCACCCGGGTGCCCTGGGCCCCTTCCACCGGGTAGCTGGTGCAGTTGACGACGGTCTCGGTCGGTCCGTAGAAGTTGTACAGCAGCGCGTCGAAGGTGGCGTGGAACTTGTCGGCGATCTCGCCCGGCAGGGCCTCCCCGCCGATCGGCACGCGCCGCAGCGTGCGCCACTGACTGACCCCGGGAAGCGACAGGAACAGCCCGAGCAGTGACGGCACGAAATGCATCGAGGTGATGCCCTCGCGGCTCAACAGATCCGTCAGGTAGCCGATGTCGCGCAGCCCGTCGGGCCGCGGAATCACCAGGCGGGCACCCATGATCAACGTGCCGAAAATCTCGCCCATCGAGACGTCGAAGCTGGGCGACGCGACCTGCAGCAGCCGGTCGGTCTCGTCGACGCGGTACTCGTCACCGAACCAGACGAAGTATTCGGCGATCGGGGCGTGGGGAACCGGCACGCCCTTGGGCAGGCCGGTCGAGCCCGAGGTGTAGATCAAGTAGGCGGTGTTGTGCGGGCCCAGCGGCCGCACCAGCTCGGCGGGCGCGGTGACCGGGTATCGCGACAGCCCCGGAACCGCCTCGCGCAACACCAGTTTGGCGTCGGCGTCGCCCAGAATGAAGGCCAGCCGATCCTCGGGGTAGGTGGGATCCACCGGCAGGTAGACCGCTCCGGCCTTCAGCACTGCCAGCGCGGTGATGACCAGTTCGGGTGATCTGTCCAGCAACACCGCGACGCGGTCCTCGGTGCCGATGCCTTGCTCGATCAGCCAGTGTGCCAAGCGGTTCGACTCTTCGTCGATGTCCCGGTAGGTGTACTCACGCCCCTCATAGACCACGGCGACGGCATCGGGCGACAGCGCCGCTCGGCGGGTGACCAGTGCGGGCAGGGTGGCGGCCGGGGTCTCGAACTCGGCACCGGTCGAGGCCCAGCGCAACCACTCGGCATCGTCGCTGTCCATCAGCGCGCACGCCGACAGCGCCGCGTCGGGGTCCGCCAGTGCGTTGTCGAGCAGCACCGCGTAGTGCCGCAGCAGCTGGTCCACCAGTCGGTGATCCAGCACCTCAACCAGGTACTCGGCTTCGACCAGCCCGCCGTTCGCGCGATCCAGCTCGATCATGAAACTGAGTGGCAGCTGGTTGAAATGACCGCGTAGTTCCCCTCGTTCGCACCGCACCCCGGGCGGGCAGAAGCCGGCGCCGTCGGGCTCGCGCTGCCCGAAGCTCACCCGGGTCATCCGGTCGGCGCCATGCCGGCGATCCGGATTGGACTCGCGCACCAGCCAGTCCAAGTCGGCACGCGAATGTGCGAAGGCGCCAACCGCGTTATCCCGGGTTTGGGCCAGTAGCTGCCGGAACGTCTGGAGCGGCTCCGGTCGCATCCGGATCACCACGGTGTTGCCGTAGTAACCGATGGCCGATTCCGTCCCGACGCCGCGGTTGAGCACGGGCGCGGCGATCAGGAAGTCCGTTGACTGGGTGTAGCGATGCACCAGCGCGGCGAACGCGGCCATCAGCACCATGTACGGGGTGGCACCGGTCTCGCGCGCCAGCGCAGCGGCGCGGTCGACGGTGGCCGCCGGCAACCGCGTCGTAGCACGTTGGGCCCGCCAGGTGCTTGGCACCACCGAACCGTTGGGGCCCGGAAGCTCGAGCGGCTCAGGCAGATTCGCCATCAGGGGCCGCCAGTATTCGAAGTCGGCGGCGTGATCCGCGGCTTCGTCCGGGGGAGGCGCCGTCATCGCGGGTTCGCCGCCGAATCCGACCGGATCGGTGTAAGCGCGAGTCAGGTCGGCGAAAAACGGTGTCCACGAGCCGTCGTCCCAGGCGATGTGATGTGCGGTGACCAACAGCATCAGCTCGTCGGCGGACAAGCGGGCCGCGGTGACCCGCAGGGGCGAATCCTTTGCCAGGTCGAAGGGCCTGCGGAAGTCCCGCTGCGCCAGCACATCCAGCCGCAACCGTCGAGCCTGATCGGTCAGTTCCGACAGGTCGTGTTCGGCCCACTCGGGCCGCAGCTCCTCGTGGATGACCGGATACGGGTCACCGTCCGGACCGGTGTCGTACGTCGTCTGCAGTACGGGGTGCCGCGCGGCCACGGCGTCGATCGCGCTCCGCAATCGGTCGATGTCGACCGTGCCGGTTAGGCGGTAGGAGACGCAGACGTTGAGCAGCGCGCTGTCGGGGTCCACCGACTGCACGAACCACATCCGGTGCTGGCCGACGGACATGCGCGGCTCGTCGCAGGTGGCCACGGGTGCGGAGACGGCGGGCCTGGCCAGGCCACGTTCGGCCATCTTGCGGCGCAACAATTCCAGGCGTTCGTCGTCGAGACGGGCTCTGGCTCCGGTGGTGTCCGTCACGCTGGGAGTCCAACCTTTCTGGCTTCGCGATCGTCGAGTGTCGTGCCGTCCCGCGGGCCGGCGCGCAACGCATCGATCAATTCGCTGAGGGTGATCCCGCCGAGCATGCGAGCGACCGGGACCGAGCTTCCGACCGTCCGGCGCAGCCGCTTACGCAGATCGAGTGCGAGCAACGAGTCCACTCCCAGGTCGATGAGCGGTGCGCTCGGGTCGATCGATACCGAATCGTCCAGGTGCAATGTCGCGGCGAGTTCGGTGCGCACCACCTCGGCGAGCGGCTTGGCGGTAGGGGTGTCCGCTCCCCCGTCGCCGCCTCGCCGCGCACTGAACGGCATTGACATGCCCTGGCTTTCGAAGAACACCGCGAGCCGGTCGAGGTCGGCGTCGAAGACCAGTGGATCTGCGTCGTAGCGGCACAGGCCCGCCTCGATCGCCGGCTCCGGCGCCATCGCGACCAGGCCGGAGCGTTCGGTGCGGGTGATCTCGTCGCCCGTGACCACGCCGGCGGCCTGCCACAGCCCCCACCGGATCGCCATGCTGTCGCGGCCCGCGCCGCGCAACTGGGCGACCAGCACGTCGAGCATCCGGTTGGAGGCGGCGTAGGCCGCGTGGCCATAACCGCCCCACACGCCGAACACCGACGAGCAGGCCAGGATCCGGCAATCGGCCCGCAGCGGCCACGCCTCGGTCAGCAGCGCCAGACCGCGTACCTTCGCGGCGCATACCGCCGCCACGTCGGCGCCGGTGAGCTCGGAACGCGGCCGGGCCTCGGCGATGCCCGCCGTATGGATCAGCAACGACGCGCCGTTCCCCGCGTGCCGGGCGGCGACGGCCGCCAGGGCGGCCGGATCGGTGATATCGCACCGCGGGGCGCTCACCTCGGAGTCGTGGTTCGAGGTAAGCACGCGCAGCGCGCCTTCATCGATACCGTTGCGGCTCAACAGGGTGACGGTCCGTGCGCCGCGCTCGATGCAGTACCGCGCATACTGCAGGCCGATTGCTCCGCTGCCGCCGGTGATCACCACGTTGTCCAGCGCGTCGGCGCCCAGCGGCCGTTTGGTCGCCGAATCGCGGCATTCCCGGAAGGTCCGCACGTGGCGGCGCGGCAATTCGCTGCCCCGCAGCGCCACCTCCGCCGGCTCCCCGAGCAGCACCTCGACGGCGGCGCGGGCCGTGCCGGCACCGACGTCTCGGCCGGGCAGGTCGAGATGCCCGAAGGCCTGGTCGGTGAATTCGAAGCCGACGCTGCGGTGCATCGCGGCCAGCGCCGCCTGTGCCGGGAACGCGTCGGCGTCGTCCGGATCGATGGTTTCGGCGCGGGCGGTCAGCAGCCACACGGTCCGGCATCGCGGGCCGGTCAGGGCGGCGTAGTCGGGTAGACCTGCGTCCGGCCGCCCGGCGATCTGCTCGATCGCCGCGACGGCATCGAGCTCATGGAGATCCGGCGCGATGATCGCGAGGATCTCCGCGTCGTCCGGCGACACCGCCCGGCAATGGCCTTGCGCCGCAACGGCATCCATCAGTCGCCGGACTAATGCGCCGTCCGTGGAGTCGACGGCGACAATGGCGATGTCCGCCCCCGCCGCGCCCGGTCGCGTCTCGTGGCGCCAATCCTCAACCGCGACGGTGGGCGCCGGGCCCTCCCCCGTCCCGATCAGCGGTTCGGGCGCCGCCCACAGGTGCACCGCCCGCATCGGCGCGTTCGGGAATCCGCGCAACGGTGGCCGCACACCCCCGGGAATCGCGTTGGCCCATTGGCAGCCGGGATCGGCCGCCGCCACGCCGGCAATGTTCGCCGCCAGCGTGTCGGTGATGGCCCCTTCGCGATGCCCCGAGCCGACGGCCACGGTCGTCCGCTCGTCGACCAGGTCCGCGAGCGGGTACAGCAGCGCGGGATGCGCGGACAGCTCGACGAACGTCGTGGCCCCGAGCCTTCGGGCCGTCGCCACCGCCCGGTCGAAACGCACGGTGTTGCAAAGGTTGTCATACCAGTACCTGGAGAAGTCCACGTCGCCACGGACCTCCGCGCCGAAGGTCGAGCCGACGAATCGCACCGGACTGTCCCAGAACGCCGAGTGGGGGACCAGCTCGGCCAGCTGGTTGCGCAGCGGCCGCAGCACGCTGGTGTGGCCCGGATAGTCCACCGTCAGCTGGTGGGCGAAGACGCCGCGTTGCTGGGCGAGGCACACGGCGGCCGCCACGGCGTCATGGTCTCCGGACACCACGGTCGACGAGGGGCCGTTGACGGCCGAAACTTCAAGCCAGCCCGCCGTTTCACCGATCAGGGACTCGGCCTCGTCCACGCCGGCGCCAAGCACGGCCATGGCGTAGTGACCGGCCAATTGGCCGACGATCGTGGCGCGGGCTCCGACCAGCGCGACCGCGTCCGGCAGCGTTATCGTTCCGGCCACGTACGCCGCCGCGACCTCGCCGAGGCTGTGGCCGACGGCGATTGCCGGGAGCACGCCGTGGAATCGCCATTCGTGGGCCAGGCTGACCGCGTGGGTGAACTGCGCTCCCTGGATTTCGGTGCGCGACCATTTCTTGTCGAGTTCGCCGGTCAGGTAGGGCAACGGTGAAGGCAGCCCGGCGGCGCGGAACGCCTGGGCGCATCGGTCGGTCTCGGCCCGGTAAGCCGGAAGTCGTTGGTATGCCTCGGCGCCCATCGATTGCCATTGGTTGCCCTGGCCGGGGAACACGAAGGCGATGCACGGCGCAACGTTGCTGGAGGATCGGGTGACCAGCGGGTGCTCTTCACCGTCAACTAGCGCGGTCAGGCCGGAGACCAGCTCGCCGCGGTCGGCCGCCCGAACCACCGCGCGGTGCCGCCGCACCCGCCGAAGCCGCAGCAGGGTGGACGCCACGGCCGCGGTATCCGTGTCCGCGCCGGTCGCGCCCAGGTAGTCCAGGATCGCCCGGGCGTCCACGCCGATCAGATCTTCGTCGTGCGACGAGAGCAGCACCGGCACCCGGCCGTCGGGCAGTGGGGAGGTCAGCATCACGCGACCTCGGGGAGGGCGACGATCACGTGCGCGTTGGTCCCGGCGATGCCGAACGCCGATGTCGCCGCGATCCGTTGCCCGCCGGCCGCGGGCCAGGGGGTCAGCGTCTTCGCCAAGCGCAAACCCTGGCTTTCCCAGTCTATTTCCGGACTCGCCTGCGCGGCGTGCAGGGTCGGTGGGATGACCCCGTGCTCGGCGGCGACGATGACCTTCGCTAGCCCAAGTGCACCGCTGGCGGCCAGCGCGTGGCCGACATTGGATTTCACCGAGCCGAGCAACGCGCCGGCACCGGCCGCCGTCTCGCCGTAGGTTTGTGCCAGCGAGCGCAATTCGGTGCGGTCCCCTAGCCGCGTGCCCGTGCCGTGCCCCTCGACCATCCCGACCTCGTCGGGCCGGATCCCGGCCTGCGTCATGGCGCGCCGGAACAGGCGGACCTGCGCGTCGCCGCTGGGGGCGCTCAGCCCGGCGCTGCGGCCATCCTGGTTGACGGCGGTGGCGCGGACTTCGGCGACGACCTGGCGGCCCGCGCGCAGCGCGGCCGATTTGCGTTGCAGCACAAACATCGCCGCCCCTTCCGCCCACACCGTCCCGCTGGCCTGCGCACTGTAGGGGCGGCAGTGACCGTCGTCGGAAAGGGCGTGCTGCTTGGAGAATTCGACGAAGAACCCGGGCGAGCCCAGCACGTTCACCCCGCCGGCCAGCGCCAGGTCGCAGTCACCGCTCTGGATCGAGCGTACGGCGAGGTGAAACGCCGCCAGCGCGGACGCGCACGACGAGTCCACCGTCAGCGCCGGGCCGGCCAATCCCAATGTGTAGGAGACCCGCCCGGAGATCACGCTGAGCGCGGTCCCGGCGAGCAGGTGACCGCTGTGCTGGGAGAAGTTGGCCATCTGCGGCCCGTATCCGGTGGCCGAGGCGCCGACGAAGCACCCCACGTCGTGCCCGGCCAGGTCGTCGGGGTTGATGCCGCTGTTTTCCAGCGCGCGCCAGGACACCCGGAGCACGACGCGCTGCTGGGGGTCCATGGCGACGGCCTCGCGCGGCGAGATGCCGAAGAATTCCGGGTCGAACGTGGTTGCGCCGGAGAGGAATCCACCACGATCGTGGATCTCCTTGAAACCGCTGCGCCGCGATCCCGCGAGCAGTTCGCGGACCTGCCAACCTCGATCGGTGGGGAACGGCCCCAGCGCCTCACGGCCGTGGGACAACAGTTCCCAGTACTTGTCGGCGGTGTCGATGCCGCCGGGCGCTTCGACGGCCATGCCGACGATCGCGACCGGATCGGAGGCGCCGGTGAACCCGTTGTCAGACATCGGCATTCACCCGCCGCGCCACGGCATCGATGTGCTCGTCGAGATAGAAGTGCCCGCCGTCGTACAAGAACAACTCGAAGGCGCCGGTGGTGTGGTTCTCCCAGAGCCGCAATGCGGACGGATCGACGCGGTGGTCGTCGCACGCCCCCAGGACGCGGATGTCGGCGCGGATGCGGACGCCGGGAGCACACTCGTAGCGGTTGACCGCTTCGTAGTCGGCGCGCACCGCGGTGGTCAGCAGTTCGGCGAACTCCTCATCGGCGAGCAGTTCGGGGTCGGTGCCGCCGAGATCGGCGATGTCGGCGAGCAATCCGTCGTCGGTGGTGGGGAGCGCCGGCATGGCGGCAACGGCCGACGGCGCCGGGCCGGCCGAGACCCACAGGCGCCGCACGGCAACATCGTGGGATTCGGCGATCCTGGCGAACTCGAAAGCCACGACCGCACCCATGCTGTGGCCGAACAGCCGCAGCGGCGCCGCCCGGCTCCACGGCCCGGCGTCGAACAAACCCCGGGCCAGGTCGTGCACCGTGTCGGGGGCCGGGTGACTCAGCCGGTCCGCGCGCTGCGGGTACTGCACGATGTAGGTGTCGCCGCCCGCGGCCAGCGCGGTAGCCAGCACGCGATAGCTTGCCGCGGCCGCCCCCGCGTGCGGAAACACGACGGTCGCGCCGGTGCGCCGGCTCTGGTTGCTGCTGGGCACCCGCTTGATCCAGGATGCGAACTCGGTTGGCACACTCAGCACCCGGTCGGACGTCATCGGGTCCTCCCGGTTTCGCCGGCTTGCCCAGAAGCCGACAGGGCGTCGGCGTCCATGTGAATGACTTCCAGGTAGAGTTCGGCCACCTGATTCAGGCGCTCGCCGTCCTGCTCGCGGTCGGTAAGTAAACCGGCAAGTGCGGCAACGGTTCTGGTGGCGAAGATGTCGGCAACCATGATGTGGGGGGTGTCCAGCCAGGTCCGGATACGACCCACGGCCTGGGTGGCCAGCACGGAATCGCCGCCCAGGGCGAAGAAGTCGTCGTCGCGGCCGACCCGGCCCGCGCCGAGTAGATCCCCGAGTAGGGCGGCCAGGGCGGATTCCAGCGGGGTCGAGGGGGCGCGGTAGCGGGGCTGCTCGGACAGCGAAACCTTGGCGCCCAAGTCGCGGGCGACGGCACGACGGTCGATCTTGCCGGCGTCGGTGAACGGGATGCGCCCGACCAGCGTGACGTGACGCGGAACCATATGCGCCGGCACGAGTTCGCCCATCAGCTCCCGAATCCGCTCGGCCGTCAACCCGGCACCGCCGGAACTTTCCGGACAGACCGCGGCGGCCAGCACCTCCGAGCCACCCGATGCGGGGAGCAGCGCCGCGACCGCTATCGCCACCCTTGGCAGCCGTCGCAGCGCGGCCTCGATCTCGCCGAGTTCGACGCGATATCCGCTGATCTTGATCCGGTGATCGGCGCGGCCGACGAACTCGATCGTTCCGTCGGGCCAGTACCTGGCCAGGTCGCCGGTCCGGTACCACCTGCGTCCCGCGTGCTCGACGAAGCGCTCCGCGGTGAGGTCCGGACGCCCCCGATAGCCCCGGGCGATGCCACGACCGGAGACCCACAGTTCGCCGGCGACCCAGTCGGGGCAGTCGTCGCCCGCGTCGTTGACGACGCGGCAGTCGTTGTTCGTCAGCGGCACCCCGTAGGGCAGGGCGGTCCAGTCCGACGGCAGGGCGTCGGGATCGTCGACCTCGAAAATCGTGTTGTGAACCGGGGTTTCGGTCGCTCCCCCCAGACCGGCGAACCGCAAGCTGGGCGCCTCGGCCTTCAGGCGGCGCGCCACCTCCGGCCGCACCCAGTCCCCGCCGGTGGGGACGACCCGCACCGAGGATAGCCGTCCGTGTCCGACTTCGATCAGCATCTCCAGCCAGCCCGGCATGAAGTGCAACACGGTGACTTGGTGGGTGTCGATGAGCCGGGCCCAGGCGTCGGGGTCACGGCGCTGCGCTTCGTCGACCACCACGATCGACCCGCCGGTGCGCAAGGTGACGAAGATGTCCATCACCGAGATGTCGCCTTCGAGCGTGGATAGCGCCAGGCATCGATCCTCGGGACCGATCTCGAAGTGGCTCGCGATGAACTCCACGGTGTTCATCGCGGCGTCGTGCGTCACCTCGACGCCCTTGGGCTCGCCCGTCGATCCGGAGGTGAACAACACATAGGCGAGGTCGCCGGGATCGACTCTTGCCGAGGGAGTTTCGGTGACAACGGGCGGCTCTCGCAGCACGTCGGCGAGGATCAGCCCGGGCACCGGCAGTGCCAGCCGCTGCCCGCCGCAAACCAGGACCAAGCACACCTCGCCGGTTCCCAGGATGCGTTCCGCGCGGTCGCGCGGCTGGTCGGCGCCGATCGGCAGGTAAGCCGCGCCGACGCTCAGGATGCCCAACAGCGCCGGCACCTGCTCGGCGGTTTTGGGGCCCATCACCGCGACCGTGTTGCCCGCGCCGACGCCGGCCGCGCGCAACGCGGCGGCCACCGCGAGTGCCTGGTCGCGCAGCTGCCCGTAGCTGAGGTCACCGGAGCTGGCGAAGATCGCGGGCGCGTCGGGTCGCCGCTCGGCTTGCCGAAAGAACCCGTCGTGCAACGCTTCTCCGCTGGGCTCGGCGGTGCGGCCATTGACCGCGTCGCGCACCGCGCGCTGCGCGTCCGGCAGCGGCGACGGTCCCGGTGTGTCCCAGCCGTCGTCGGAGGAAGCCAGCCTGAGCAGTTCGTCGATGTGGTAGGCGAACATGGCGTCGATGACACCCGGGGCGAAGATGCTTTCGCGCACATCCCAATTCACCAATACGCCGCCGTCGAACTCGGTGACCTGAGCGTCGAGCAGCACCTGGGGACCCTGGGAGATGATCCACGCGGGTGTCCCGAATTGATCGGTGACCTCGGGGCTGAACAGTGCGCCGAGTCCCAGCGCGCTGGTGAAGACCACCGGCGCGAGCACCTGGGTGCCGCGGTGACGGCTGAGGTCCCGCAGCACCGACAGCCCGGGATAGGCGGAGTGGGCGGCGGCGGTCCGCATTGCCTCCTGCACCGCCTGCGCCCGCGCAGCCGCGGTCCGGGCGCCCGTGAGGTCGACGTCGAGCAGCAGCGAGGAGGTGAAGTCGCCGACCAGGGAGTCGACGTCGGGGTGCAGCGGCTGGCGCCCGAACAGCGGCACGTTCAGCAGGAAGCGCGAGGTGGTCGACCAGCGAGCCAAGGCGTTGGCGAAGGAGGCCGCCAGGGTCATCGCCGGGGTGACCCCGCGGGCCTGGGCGCGGGAGAACAGGGCGTCGCGGGTGTGCGGGTCCAGCCAGTGCCAGAGCCGGGTGCTCGTCCGCGAACTGCGGTCGCCGGTGGTGGGCAGCGCGGGCGGGTCCGGCAGCTGCGGGATGCGCCGCGCCCACCAATCGCGGGCGGCGTCGCGGGCAGGCTGCGGTCGCGCCTCTTGCGCCTGGATCGCGTGGCGGTACTGCCGGTAGGTGTACGTCAGCGCGGGCAGGTCGTGCCCGAGGTACAGGGCGGCCAGGTCGGCCATCAGGGTCCGGTAGCTCATCGCGTCGGCGGCCTGCATATCGAGATCGACGTGGAGGCGCGAACGTTCGCCCGGCAGTCGCGTCAGAGCCAGCTCGAACACCGCTCCATCGAGCTGCTGGTGCGATTTGGCGTCGCGGATGGCCGCGAGTCGCCGATCGGCTTCATCGCCGTCCAGGCGGCGCAGATCCTCGACGGCGACCGGGAAGTCGTCACCGGTTGCCGCGATCCGCTGCGTGCCGTCGGGCAGGAACCGCACCCGCAGCATCGGATGGCGCCGGGCCAGCGCCGTGGCCGCTTCGCGCAGGCGTTCCGGATCGATGGCGCCGCCGTCGAACTCGACATATAGGTGACCGGCCACCCCGCCGAGCTGTTGATGGTCCTGGCGGCCCACCCACATCGCGTGCTGCATCGGGGCCATCGGGAACGGCTCACCCGCGTCACCCGGCGGTGGCACGGGGTTGTGCTGCTCCGCGGGATCGGCCGGCGAGTCGGCGCTGACCAGCTCGGTCCACGCCTCGACCGTCGGAGTTTCGGCCAACGTGGCGAAGTCCACGGCGATGCCCTCACGTCGCCAGCGGCCCGCCAGCGTCATGATCCGGATGGAGTCCAGGCCCTGGCCGATGAGGTTGGTGCTGGGGTGAACGTCGTCGACGCCGACGCCGAGTAGTTCGGCCACCTGCGCCCGGACCTCTTCCGAGCGCGCCGAGGCACGCACCACAAACCCTCCCTGGATTAGCACAGGCTGCCCTAAGTATTTTTGGTTACCCTATCCTTACTCACAAATCGCCGCTACTACGCCCCCGATTTAAGGACCCATGACCGCGCAGACACCACCGTCCCTCGCTGGGGCCCTCGACGGGTTCGTGCCGTTCCCCGCCGATCGGGCCGCCGCCTATCGGGCGGCCGGCTACTGGGCGGGGCGCACGCTGGACACCATCCTGAGCGACGCGGCGCGGCGCTGGCCCGACCGAACGGCCGTGCTCGACGCCGCGGGTACGGGCCTGAGTTATGCCCAGCTCGACGCGCGCGCCCGCCGCGCCGCCGCAGGACTGCACGCGCTGGGCATCGCGCCAGGCGACCGGGTGCTGCTGCAACTGCCGAACGGTTGCCAGTTCGCGGTGGCGCTGTTCGGGCTGTTGCGCGCGGGCGCGATCCCGGTGATGTGCCTGCCCGGCCACCGGGCCGCCGAATTGGGACACTTCGCCGCCGTCAGCCGAGCGACCGGATTGGTGATCGCCGATGCGGCAAACGGTTTCGACTACCGCGCCATGGCGCGCGAACTCACCCACGACCACCCGACGCTCGAGCACGTCATCGTCGACGGCGACCCCGGCCCGTTCACGTCGTGGGCACAACTCTGTGATCGGGCCGTCACCGCACTACCACCACCGACGCGCGATCCGGGATCGCCTGCACTGCTGCTGGTTTCGGGCGGCACCACCGGGACCCCCAAACTCATCCCCCGCACCCACGACGATTACCTGTTCAACGCGACCGCCAGCGCCCAGGTGTGCGGGCTCACGGCCGACGACGTCTATCTGGTGCTGCTCTCGGCCGGTCACAACTTCCCGCTGGCCTGTCCCGGGCTGCTCGGCGCGATGACCGTGGGCGCCACCACCGTCTTCGGCACCGACCCCAGCCCGGAGGCCGCATTCGCCGCCATCGAGCGCCACGGCGTCACGGTCACCGCCCTGGTGCCTGCCCTGGCCAAACTGTGGGCGCAGGCCTGCGAATGGGAGCCGGTGACGCCGAAGTCCCTGCGGCTCTTGCAAGTTGGTGGCGCCAAGCTCGAGGCCGACGACGCCCGACTGATCCGCGCCGCGTTGACCCCGGGACTGCAGCAGGTATTCGGGATGGCGGAGGGCCTGCTGAACTTCACCCGCCCGGGCGATCCGCCCGAACTCACCGACCGCACCCAGGGGCGGCCGCTCTGCGCGGCCGACGAATTGCGCGTGGTCGACGCCGAAGGCGAACCCGTGGCGCCAGGCGAGGAAGGCGAGCTGCTGGTGCGAGGCCCGTACACGCTCAACGGCTACTACCGCGCCGAGCGCGACAATCAACGCTGCTTCGACCGCGACGGTTTTTTCCGAAGCGGGGACCTGATCCGGCTCCGGCACGACGGCTATCTAATGGTTACCGGGCGGGTCAAGGACGTGATCTGTCGAGGCGGTGAAACCATCTCCGCCGCCGACCTCGAGGAGCAGATGCTCAGCCACCCGTCGATCTTCTCCGCGGCAGCGGTTCCATCGCCGGACCCGTACCTTGGCGAAAAGATTTGCGCGGCGGTAGTTTTCACCGGTCCAGCGGTGACATTAGCGGAACTGAACGCCTACCTCGACCGGCGTGGGGTGGCCGCCCACGCCCGGCCCGACGCGCTGGTGCCGATGACCACCCTGCCCACCACACCGATCGGCAAGATCGACAAAAAGGCGATCGCTGCCCAGATCTCGGCTCAGCCAGGATGACGTCAGCCGATGTGCTTGGCCCGTAATGCTTCAAGGAGCCTGTCCATCACCGCGCCGGCATCCGCCCTCGCCTGGCGATGATCGTCTGCCCGGGCTATGTAGAGCGTTGCCTCGCGCAACGCCCCCATGACGGTCAGGGCCGTGGCCTCGACGGGTTGGGGTGGGATGCTGCCGGACTCGATAGCGTCGGTCAGCAGCGCCGTCACGAATCCGATGTTATATCGGTGCCCGATGTCGCTCCAGCGTTCCCAGCCAAGCACCGCCAGCGCCTCCAGCAAAACGATGCGCTGGACCTCCGGCTCGGCACACGCGTCCAACCACAGGCCCGCGCACAGCCGCATGATCTCGACCGGATCGGATTCCCCCGCGGCCGCGACGGCCTCCCCCATCCGGGCCGCCATCTCGCCCTCCACTTGCTCGAACACCGCCGCGAATAGCTCTGTCTTGTCGGCGAAGTGGTGGTACAACGCGCCGCGCGTCACCCCGGCGTCGCGCACAATCGTCTCCAGGGATGCCTCGGCGAATCCCAACGATGCGAACAGGGGCCGGGCGGCGCTGATCAACGCGCCACGCGTATCCGCGGCGCGCTCCGCCTGTGTGCGGCGTCCGTCCTGCGCCATGCACCCTCACCTTTCACACCCAGGTATGCATGTCATGCATACCGCATGAAGGTCGTGGGGTGCGATACCGCGGGAGGCTGCGCCGTTCAGAACACTCTGAGCTGACGGACGATCTCTAAGGCAGACGGGTCCCCTTCGGCCTGAACGCCGAGGCTTTCCCAGGGACCGCGTTGGGTTATCCATCGCACGAAGGCTTCCGAATTGGACGTGATACGCGCGGCCACATCACCCTGGGCGCCGAGGCGCAGGGTCCGGGCGCACAGCCCGTCGAGACGGATCTCGGCACCCACGCGTAAACCGTTGAGCAGGTGGGTGTTCTGCTGCGGCAGTGCAGCCTCGATCCAGTCCAGCGTGGGGGCAAGCCGTAGCTCGTCGACGGGCGGCGGATCTGACCGCAGCGGTCCATCCGGGGCAAACAAGTCGTACCGAAGATGGATGAAGGACTCGAAGACAAAAGTCGTGGGCACGACGGAGGCCGGATAAGTTCCGACGTCACCGATCGGTATCTCGATATCTTGGCCCTCGACAGCGGCGAGCAGCTCCAGCCCTCGCGAACTGACCGACTCATAGTCGGCCACGACCTCCGCCGGGGTCATGGAACGACGGGACGCGACGTACAGGTCCGCTGCGCGTTCGGCGGGCAGGCCGCCCGGGTCCGGCAGCGTCGACGGATCGACAGCCAACCAGTAGCTACACGCCATGTGCGACACCAGATCCTGGACCGACCAGCCAGCACACCCGCTGTCCTCCGCCCACGTCGAGTCAGGCATTTGCGTGCAAACCTTCAGAACGGTTGCGCGTTCTTCCGCTATCGCGTCGAGCGTGGCAGACATGACCCTATCCCCTTTCATACATACCGTATGTATGAACATACACCCTGTACGTAAGACGTCAAGCGGTCCTCCGGTCTGCGTTCGGGCGGCAGCGCCAACGGCTGCCGCGCCGCCCGGAGCGGTGCAACGCCGGGTTGGCGACATGCGACTTCACGCCCGAGCGTCACCCCCGCGTGGCGCTCGGCGCTCGGGTTACGACGTTCTGAAAGGCGCCGCCCTGACGGCCAATCTCCCCGATCAGCAGGTCATTTCGCGCAACTCGGCCCCGTTCACGGCGAAAGCCGTTGGCGACAGCCAACACTGACGACCGTGCGGGCCCGTTCGCATTTCGCACGCCGGCTGATCGCGCGCAGAAAAATTCCTTGGCTGGTACTATTCCGCCGTAACCTCGCCTGAGATATGGTGATCGAGGCGTCGTTTCGTGGACCTGGGAGTTGCACGAATGGCATTGCCCAGATAGCGCTCGCTATCGGTGACACGTTGGGTCCGTGGCGTCCAGATAAAGGCTTGTTTGAGCAGTAGTCCGGAGTTAACCGCGCGCCGCATCAAACGAATCCGCGTGCCGGTTGGCTCTTGCACGGCAAGACGATGGCAATCGTGCGGGTCCTGTCAATCCCGTGCGGTTGTTTGGCCCGAGGGGGACCTTTATGCTTGCGCCGCGCGACGGTCAGCGAGTCAGCTATTCCCCCTGGTTGCCGGCATGCGCGGGGCCAATTCATGCCGGAGTGAGCCAAATCACTGATGCACATTCCACGCAGCTAGCGAGAAGGCACTTACCGGTCGCGCGAAATAAAACTCGCTCGGCAGGTCAAAGTCGTACAGCAACTCACGCGCGGGCGCGTTAAGGTCATCCGACTGGCGTCGCCAACTGACGAGGAAAGGTAGCGCATGTTCCTGGGCACGGTTGACGACTGGACAGCCGAGGGCACCGTCGTATCCTGGTATCCCACCGCGAACACTTACGCGCGCGCCGCAGAAGCGCAATACCATCCCGTCCCGGTGAGTTACCAGCAGTCGCAGCATCTGCGCTATTACCGACGCCAGGTCAGCCTCGGCCGCGATATTCCCCGATTGTGCATCGGAGCCTGGGAGATCAGCGGCGTGTGCGATATCGATGCGATGACGCAAGCGCTGAATAGCCACGTGCGGCGACACGATGCCTACCACGACCGGTTTGCCTTCACCGGCAATGACGAAATCCTCCGCTACGTCATTGCCGACCCGGAGAACATCACGCTTGCGCCAACGGATCTCGGAGAAATGGCTCCGCTTCAGATCCGCAAGCTCATCCTCGATACCCCCGATCCGCTGCAATGGGACTGCTTCAGCTTCGGAATTGTCCAGGGCGAGGACCGGTTCACCATCTACATCGCCGTCGATCACTTGCGCGCCGACGGTATGTCGGCCGGCGTGATCTTCCTGGACGTCCAGACGGCGTACTTCAGCGCGCTGCAGAACGGGCAGGCCGCGCTGGCGCCCGCAGCCAGTCATCGCGATTTCAGCGCGAAGCAGCGCGCCTACACCGCCAGCCTCGATGACGAGGCGCCCGAAATCCAGCGCTGGCGCGCCTTCCTCTCGGCGAACAACGGTGCACTGCCGAGGTTTCCACTGGAACTGGGTGAGCCGTCCGCGGATACGCCGGGAGCCATCGACGTGTTCGACCTGATCGATGACGACCAGGGCCGGCGTTTCGAGGCCGCGTGCCGTGCCGCGGGAGCGCGCTTCAGCGGTGGCGTGTTCGCGTGCGCCGCCCTGGCCGAGCATCGGTTAACCGGCGCGGCCACATATTTCGGACTAACCCCCTTTGACAACCGGCGAGATCCCGCCCACGCCACCGCGGTCGGCTGGTTGGCCAGCTTCGTCCCGTTGGCGATTCCGATCGCCGGTAAGTCATTCGACGAAGTGGTCAGCGCCGCCCAGGCGTCGTTCGACGCGAACACGGCCCTCGGCGCGGTGCCTTATTACCACCTGCTCGAGACACCGGCCGGCTCGGAGGGCCACTTCGAGGTTCCGGACCGACCGGTGCCGATGTTGTCCTACATCGACATTCGCAAGCTCCCGTTCGGTGACTACTTCGATGGTTTACGCGCCGGCATCTGGGGTGACAACCGGCTGTCGGAAACGGTGTGCATGTGGGTCAATCGCATGCACGACGGAACGCAACTGGTGGTCGCTTACCCGGGCACCGACATCGCTCGCGGATCGGTCCGGCGCTATGTCGAGACCATGCGCGCCGAGTTCACCCGGGTGTCCGACGCCGGGCTGCACAACAATGCCTGATGTATTTGCGTTCTCCTGCAACAGGTCTCGGTGTGAGCGGCCTGAAGACACATGCACCTCCTAACTCGCCGGTGACGAAGCTGGCGCTGCTGGACCAGGCCGCGTTCCTGCGGCTGCGGGCCACCGGTCAGGGCAGCACGGTGCAATGCACGTGGGTGTACGACCGCGACGTGAACATCGACGCGTTGCGCACCTTCAAAGACAATCTCGGTGCCGGTCTCCTCGGGCGGCGCATCGAGCGCTCACCGCTGCCTTTCGGGCGTCATCGCTGGGTACTCGACAACCATTCTCCAGAGATCGCGCTAGAGCCGCGACAACCGCGGTCGGCGATCGGCGCGTGGATCGAAAGACGTGCACAGGTACCCGTCGACCCCGAGTTCGGCCCGACTTTTCACATGGGCGTGCTGCCGCTGGATGACGGCGGTGCGGCCGTCACCCTGGTGTCATCACACTGCGTCGTCGATGGACTCGCGGCGATAACGGCGGTAACCGAGGCGGTGAATAAAGAGAGACGCAATCGCGGTTACCCGCAGCCGAATTCACGTAGCCGGCTGCGCGCCGTCTCCGAGGACCTGACCGATGCCATGCGTTCGCTGCCGGTGGTCATCCGCGCCGTGATCGCGACCCTGATGATTCTGCTCAAGGCCTCGTCCGGTCCCCGGCCTGCGCCCGGGGCGCGGCGGCCCGGCCCGCCCTCCCCGAATGCCGATGAGCAGACGGCACTCCCATCGGTGACGATCCAGACCGACGCCGCCGCATGGGAAGCCCGTGCGCGCAGTCTCAACGGAAGCAGCAACACACTCTTCGTCGCATTCGCGGCTCGGCTGGCGTGCCGGATCGGCAGGGTGCTTCCAGACGGGAACTCGGTGACGGTCGTGCTGCCGGTCAGCGACCGCACCGGCAACGACGACCGGGCCAACGCCCTGACCTCGATCACCCTTACCGTCGATGGAACAACGGTGGCCAACGACTTGAGTTGCGTCCGAGCCGATGTCAAGAGGGAGCTGACGTCGCTGCGCCAAGAGCCCAACGAAATGCTCGCGGGGTTACCGCTCGTCCCGTTCACACCACGCTGGCTCGTCCGCCACGCCGAAGGCATCGCGATGTCCGTCGGCCGGCTTCCGGTCGGCTGCTCGAACCTCGGAAGCCTCGATCCCGCCGTTGGCCGCATCGATGGTGCCGATGCAGCCGAGGTCTCCATCCGGCTGGCCGAGCAGGGCATCACCCGCCGCCGCATCGAGCAGACCCATGGCCAATTGTTCTGCAGCACTGGGACGATCAACGGCAGCCGGTTTCTCAACGTCATAGCGTGCCAGGACGGTGCCGGCAACACCGCAGCGAAAGCCCGCGAGCTCGCGTGCAGCGCGCTGGCTGACCTGCAGCTGGGGGCCACCACCGTCTACGAGGGCCAGATCTGATGGTGGGCCTGGACCTCAGAGCGACTCAAAGCCGGCGCCACCTCATGTACGCGGGTGTCGCCGCCGCGATTGCGGCCTGGGCGGCATCGGTGCTGTGGTTCGCGATCAAGATCGTTCCGCTCGACGTGTACTGGATGTCGTACTACGCGGCCGACTACACGCATGGCTTCGTGCGGCGCGGTCTTGCCGGCGAATTGGTGCGGCTCGCCCCGGGACACTACTTCTCCGCCACGCTGAGTCTGCGGTGGCTGTCGACGGCTGTCTATCTCGGCGGCCTGGCAACGGTCGCGGGTGTAGTGCTCTTCGGTCGCCCGCGGTCTGAGCGCCGATTGTTGGTGGCGATGCTGATTCCGTTGCTGCCCTTTGGAGTTCCGTTTGCGGCATACTCGGCCCGGCCGGATCTGTTCGGGGCAGCGGCGCTGGCGCTGTTCTCCTCAGCGTTGTTGCTGGCACGTTCCCGTGCCGTCGCGATGGCATGGTGCACGGCCTACGGTCTTGTGATTGCGGCGCTGACGCTCATGCACGAGGCGGTAGGGCTGCAGTTCGCTTTGGGGGCCGTGCTGGCGATCATCGTCCTGGGCGGTGCGCTGGGCGGCGCCCGGGGACTCGGCGTTCTCCTCGCGGTGGCGCCGGGAGCCTGCACGACGGCCGCGGTCGCGGCGTTCGGTCGTCACGACGTCGCCGCTCAATTGTGCGCGTCGGTCCCCCACCACGTGATGCCGAACCCGTTTGCGGCGGTGACGTCGCCAACCACGTTGCTGCGCTATGTCATTGACGGGCAATCGCGGCAAACCGACTACCACGACTGGGTGTGCCGAAACGTGATGCCGAACTACGACAACGGAATCACGGATGCCATCCGTACCGTCGGCCACATCGGCATGGTCGGCCTCACCATGTCCCTGGTGCTCGGAGCCGCCGCCGTGATGGTGACGATGTGGGGACTCAGCAGTGTTTCGGGCGTGCCGCTGGGTGCGTTCCTCGACGCGCTGCGGGGCCGGGTGGCCTGGGTCGTCGCCGGGTCGGTGTTGATCTCCCCGGTCTTCCTGACCGGCTACGACTGGACCCGCTGGCTGACGATCGTGGCGTTCGACGTCGGGATGGTGTTCGCCCTCTTCGCATCGCGCAGGCCGGAGATCGAGCAGGCGCCGACTCCGAAAACGTTGCGGCTGTTCATTTTTCTCGCGATCGCGCTCGTGCTGATCCCGGTGGGCACGGTCCCCGGCTTCGGCGGCCCGCGGATGTTCTGACCGGCTCCACGGCCGGCCGCAACCGCGCCACCCGAGAAATCGCCTCGAAACCGCCTCGAGACTGCCATTGACTAATGTCACCATTTGTTATTGACTGCGTGACATGGCGGACGGTGTTCCGGCCCGCGGGTCATTGCGGTCCCGTGGCGCGGCGGCGGTAAGTGCGTACACCCTGCGGCCGGTCACGGGCCTGATACCCTCCGAGCGGACCTGGGGGTTATGGCTATCGCGCCAGATCGTCGCCCGGATCATGGGAACGTTCGGCCCCTCGCTGACGGGCACCCGCGTCGAACACGTCGACACGAAGCTGCCCGACGGGCGGCGCGTCAAGGGTGAATGGGTATACGGACCGCGCACGCCGACGAGCGAGGCGCCGCGGTCGTCCACCACCGGGGGAGCGATCTACTACGTGCACGGCAGCGGCTACGCGGTGTGCTCGCCGAAAACCCACCGGCGATTGACGTCCTGGCTCTCATCCTTGACCGGCTTGCCGGTGTTCAGCATCGATTATCGACTCGCGCCACGCCACCGCTTTCCCACCGCGGCCGACGACGCACGGGCGGGCTGGGATTGGCTGGTGCAATCGTGCGGTGTGCCGCCGAAACAAATTGTGGTCGCCGGTGATTCGGCCGGCGGACACCTGGCCGTCGACATGTTGCTGCAACCCGAGGTCGCCGCCGATCACCCGGCCGCGCTGGCGCTGTTCTCCCCGCTGTACGACGTCACCTTCGCGCTGTGCCTCGCCCGTGAACGGATGCGTCGCGATCCCGCGATCCGGGCGGCCGACGCGGCTCGCCTGGTCGGCATGTATCACGCTGGAGTCGACCCCGCCCACCAGCGGCTGACACTCAATGTGGCCGGCGGCCCGCCACTTCCGCCGACCCTCATCCAGGCCGGTGGAGCCGAGATGCTGCAAGACGACGCCCGTCAGCTCGCGGCCGACATCCAAGCCGCGGGCGGGCGATGCGAACTGCAGATCTGGCCGCACCAGGTGCACGTCTTTCAGGCACTGCCACGCGTGACGCCCGAAGCCGCCAAGGCCGTGGCCTACGTCGCGAGGTTCATCGCCCACGCGTTGCAGGATGCGCGCGCTGTGACCCAGGAGGTGCTCTGAGGGATGTTGGACAGATTGCTGGGGAGGTCGAAACCGAGCCGCGGCGCGTCGGCGGTGGTGACCGGCGCCGGAAGTGGCATCGGCGCGGCGTTCGCGGTCGAACTCGCCCGCCGCGGCGGCGCGGTCGTCTGCAGCGACATCGACGAAGCCGCCGCCCAGAGGACGGCCGACACGATCACCGAACTGGGCGCCAGGGCCACCGCCATCCGTTGCGACGTTTCGGAATTCGAGGATGTCCGGGCGCTGGCGGACCAATCGCAGGCCTGGTTTTCCGGGCCGCCAACGCTGGTGATCAACAACGCCGGTGTCGGCGCCGGCGGCGCGGCCATCGGCGATGCGCCGCTGGACGATTGGATGTGGACGCTGGGCATCAACCTGTGGGGGCCCATTCACGGCTGCCATGTGTTCACCCCGATCCTGCGGGGTCCGTCGCACGCTGCCCGCGGCATCATCAACGTCGCCTCGGCGGCCGCCTTCGGCGCGGCCCCGGGCATGGCCGCCTACAACGTCAGCAAGGCCGGAGTGCTGTCACTTTCGGAGACTTTGGCCGCCGAATTGGCCGGCACCGGGGTGAAAGTCACGGTGCTGTGCCCGACCTTCGTCAAGACCAACATCGTCGAGTCTGGCCGCATCAGCGAGGAATCCAGCCAGCTGGCGAACGCATTGATGCGCTGGACCGGATTCTCCGCGGACAAGGTCGCGAGGATCTGCCTGGACGCACACGACCGCGGCGAGCTGTACTGCATGCCGCAACTCGACGCCAAGATCGGCTGGAGCATCAAACGCATGGCCCCGCAGGCCTATACGCGTGCGGCCGGACTGGTGTCCCGAATCAACCTGCCCTGATCAAGCAAAGGAGCCCCGGTGGCCATCGACATGAAAGCTATGCTCGCCAAGATCAAGGATCGCCAGTGGGCGCTCGCCGACATCGATTGGGACGCGCCCGGCGCCGAAATGATCAGTGATGAACAGCGGCCACAGCTCAAGGCGTTCATGGCCGACCTATGCTGGATCGAGAACATTGGCGCCAGGGGCTTCGCTGCGCTAGCGAAGAAGGCACCCACACCGACCATTGCCGAGATCTACCGTTACTTCCACGCCGAGGAGCAGCGTCACGCCAACGCCGAACTGGCGCTGATGAAGCGTTGGGGCATGCTCGAGGACGGTGAGATTCCCGAGCCGAACGTGAACATCCGACTGGCGATCGACTGGCTGGACCGCTGGGCCGACGACATGCCGCTGTCTCTGCTGGGCACGGTCATTCCGATGCTCGAAGTCGCACTGGACGGCGCCCTGTTAAAATTCCTCCTCGACGAGGTGCACGACCCCATCTGCCACCAGGTCTTCGAGAAGATCAACAATGACGAATCACGCCACCTGGTTGTCGATTTCGAAGTCCTCGACATGATCGGGCACGCGAAGCTACGACGGTTATTGATCGACTTCGTCGGTCACAATGCCACTCCGGGTCTCATCATCGGCGCGATCATGGGCGCACCGCTGATCAACAGGATCCGCAACGAGATCACGGCCATGGGTATGGAGCCGGAGCGGCTTTACAGAGCTGTGAAAAGATTCAAAGAGCTTGGCGATCGCGGCGAAAGTACCAGGCGGGTACCGACTTATCGTTTCCTGAGGCGTTACGCGGGAGTGGTCACAAATCCACGCCACCCGTACCACCTGCTGGCGAATTCGATGGTATGGCTTTCCGACCGATATCCGCGGCCCCTGCTTCCGTCGGTGCCGACTTGGGTTGGAGAACTCACCCACGAGCCGGCGGCGTGACCATGGCAGGCGACCACACCCACGCGGTGCTCATCATCGGAGCCGGCTTCACCGGGCTGGGAGCCGCGATCCGGTTGGCCGACGCCGGAGTAGACGACATCGTCATCCTGGAACGCGGCGACCGGGTTGGCGGAACCTGGCGCGACACAACCTATCCGGGTGCCAGCTGCGACGTCCCCTCGCTGCTGTATTCGTACTCGTTCGTCAAGAACCCGGCCTGGTCGCGTACGTACTCCCCCGCCCCGGAGATCTGCCGCCACCTCGAAGACATGGCGACCAGATTCGACATCCGCCGCCACATCCGATTCGGTCATGAGGTCAACGGCCTGAGCTTCGACGAAGCTAGCGGGGTTTGGACCGCAACCACCAAACGCCGCAAGCGGTTCCGCGCGCGCACCGTCGTGCTGGCATCCGGACCGCTGTCGGACGTCAGCTTCCCCGACATTCGCGGTCTGGACAGCTATCGCGGACACAAGATTCACAGCGCACGCTGGGACCACGACTACGATTTCACGGGCCAGCGGGTCGCCGTCATCGGCACCGGCGCCAGCGCGATCCAGATCGTCCCCGAACTGGTGAAGCGGGCCGGCTTCGTCAAGGTGTTCCAACGCACCCCTTGCTGGGTGCTGCCGCGCCTGGATGCCGCCACCCCGCCGGCGGTGCAGGCCCTGTTCACCAAAGTGCCCGCCGCCCAGCAGCTTGCGCGGCAGGCCTTGTTCTGGGGCCACGAGGCGAGCGCCACGGCCCTGGTGTGGGACACACCGCTGACCTCCCTGGCCGCGCGCCTGGGGCGGGCACACCTGCGCGCGCAGGTGAAGGACCCTTGGCTGCGACGCCAACTGACGCCGGACTTCCGGCCGGGGTGCAAGCGCATGCTGGTCTCCAGCGACTACTACCCCGCCCTGCAGCGCGACAACTGCAAGCTCATTGATTGGCCGATCGCCACGATGAGCCCGGCCGGCATCCGCACCAGCGACGGCATCGAGCACCACCTCGATGCCATCGTCTTCGCCACCGGCTACGACGTCCATCTGACCGGGCCGCCGTTTGCGGTCACCGGGCTCGGCGGCCGGTCGCTGGCCGACGAATGGGCCGATGGCGCACAGGCTTACAAGAGCATCAACGTGCACGGGTACCCGAATCTGTTCGTTATGACCGGACCCAACTCCGGGCCGGGCCACAACTCCCTGCTGGTCTACATCGAGGGTCAGCTGGAGTACGCGGTGCGCGGCATCACCGCCATCCTCGACAACGATCTGCGCTATCTCGATGTGCGTGAAAAGGTCCAGCGCCGCCACAACGACAGCCTCCAGCGCCGCCTCGCCAAAACGACGTGGATGTCCGGCTGCCGCAGCTGGTACCTCACCAAGGACGGATACAACGGGTCGATGTACCCGGGTTTCGCGACGCAGTATCTTCGGCAGATGAGGGATTTCCGCTACGACGATTACCGAGCGGTGGCGTACCGCACCCGCGCGCTCGCCGCCGCGCCGGGCTGACGCATGGCACCGGACCGCCCGCCCCGCCGTTCTTCAAGCCCCGAACCCGGCACTATCGCCAGCGTGCTGCACAACGTGCGGCGCGCGCCCAAGCGCGTTCGGCGCCAATCGCGGGAGTACCGGCAATTGATCGAAACGGCTGTCTCGCAGCTTTTTGACGCGGCGGTCCGCCACCCCCAGGGCGGCCCCGCGTCCGGTGAGTACCGCATCGATGACCTGGCCCGGCTGGCCGGCACCACCACCCGCAACATCCGCGTCTATCGCGACCGCGGATTGCTCCCCCCGCCGTTGCGGGTCGGCCGCATCGCATTGTTCAACGACACCCACCTGACCCGGCTGCGGCTCATCACCTCGATGCTCGATCGCGGATACAACATCGCCCACGTTCGCGAAATGCTCAGCGCCTGGGAGCAGGGCAAGAATTTGGGCGACGTGCTGGGCCTGGAGACCGCCATCGCGGGCCCCTGGACCACCGAGAAGCCGGAGACCATGGCACTGGCCGAGGCGCAGCGGCTCGTCGACGACCCGGACGCGTTCGAGCGCTTGGTAGCGCTGCACGTCATCCGGGTCGACGGAGCCCAAGCCACCGTCACCCGCCCTAAACTGATCGAGGCGTTCAACGAAATCCGTGGGTACGGCGTCAAATTGGAGAAGCTTGTCGACCTACACGAGCAGATCGTGCCCGAAATCGACAAGATCAGCGACATGCTGGTGCGCGCCGGAGCCGAGCACGTGCTGGACCGCATCAAGCCGGGCGAGCCGTTGCCGCCGGATGCCGAGATCGCCGAGCTGATCACGATGCTGGTGCGCTTCCGCACTCAAGCCGTGGCGACGGTCACCGCCACGCTTGCGTCGTCGATCGAGTCCAACATCGAGTCACTAGTGGGCCAGATACTCGCCGACTACCTCGAGTCCGGCTCGTCGGCGGAAACGGCGTCGGGCTAGGCCATGTTGGCGTGGCGAGACCCTCATCAGCGGAAAATCACCGTCAGTGCCCGCTCAGGGTCAGTGTCCCTTCGGTTTTCAGCACCTTGCTGGCGGTGATCCTCTCGATCTTGCGGGCCTCGCGCTCGAGGTAGCGCTGCTTGGATTCGTCGAACTTGTCGGAGGCCTGCTCGAGCTCCTTGACCAACACTGCGAGATCGTCGCGCATCCGCGCGGCCTCCCCGGTGAAGTCTTCGCGTTCGAAGATGCGCCACTTCCTGAGCACCGGCATTACCACCTCGTCAAGATGGATGCGCGGGTCGTAAACACCGCCGACGGCGATGATTACCGCCTTGCGCCGGAATTCGGGCACCGTGAATCCGGGCATCTTGAAGTTGCGCAGGATTCGGTGCACCGACTTCATCGCCTGGTTCGGGGCGATGTCCAGACCCGCCCCGCTGACGTCCCGGTAGAAGATCATGTGCAGGTTCTCGTCGTGCGAGACGCGGGCCATCAGCTGCTCCGCGATGGGGTCTTGGGATGCCTTGCCCGTGTTGCGGTGGGAGACCCGGGTGGCCAGCTCCTGAAAAGAGACGTACATGACCGAGTCGAACAAGCTCTCGGCAAACAGGTCACCCTGCTGATTCTGCCCCGGGCTGAAGCCGCGGGTCATTTGCTCGAGCCGCAGCTTCTCCAGTTCCACGGGGTCGACGGCGCGGGTGACCACCAGGTAGTCGCGCAACGCCGTGCTGTGCCGAGCCTCCTCGGCCGTCCACCTGTTGACCCACTGCCCCCAGGGGCCGTCCATGCTGAAGTTCATCGCAATCTCGCGGTGATACGACGGCAAATTGTCCTCTGTCAGCAGGTTCTGCACCATCGCCACCTGCGCGACATCGGGGAGCCGGCTGTGTCCAGGCTCCCAATCCTGACCGTCCAGCGCATAGAAGTTCTTGCCGTCCGACCACGGGACATAGTCGTGTGGATTCCACTCTTTGAACATCGACAGGTGGCGGTTCAGCAGGTCCTCGACCACCGGCTCGAGTTCATGTAATAGCTGCAGGTTGGTCAGGTCGTTGGACACGAAGCCCTCCAGTTATGTGTGCCGTCAAGTAACGCACAATGTATCTGTGTCATGCGGTTACATGAAGATGACACGCCGGAAACCCGGCGAACTAGGGCCAAAGGTCCCTATGGCGGGGATGGGCCATCCGCCGGAGGACTCCGACGGGGCACGAGTCAGTCGCGCGAGCGCTACCGGCGCGGAACCAGGTAGGGCGCGAGGGTGGACAGCTTTTCGCAGGTCTCTTCGAATTCCCGCTCCGGCGTGGACTCTTCGATGATGCCCGCCCCGGCCCGCAACCATGTCATGCCGTCGCGTTCGTAAGCCGTCCGCAATGTCAGCGCCGCGTCCAGGCCCCCGTCGGCCGAAAACATCACGACCGCACCGGAATACAGTCCGCGCGGTGCGTCGTCGAGGCGCAGGATCGCCTCCACGCCGGCCGCCTTCGGGATGCCAGACGCGGTGACCGCGGGGAAAAGCGCTTCCAGCGCGTCCATCCGGTCGTGCGACGGACTTAGCCGCCCGCTGACCGTGGAGCCGAGGTGCTGCACGCTCCCGCGTTCCCGGACCGTCATGAAGTCGGCGACAACCGCACTGCCGGGTTCGGCGATCTCGGCCATCTCCTGCAACGAGCTTCGCACCGAGATGGCGTGCTCGACAATCTCTTTGGAGTTCGATTCCAGGTCGTCGCGGGCCTGCCGGTCGCGGGCCACGCCGCGACCCAGCGCCCGCGTACCCGCCAGCGGCTCGGTCACCACGATGCCGTCGTCGTGCACGGCCGCGACCAGTTCGGGGCTGTAGCCGACGGCGCGGATTCCACCCAGCCGCAACAAGAACGACCGCACCGGGGTGTTGTGTCGACGACCCAGCCGGTAGGTGGACGGGAAGTCGAGCCGGAAAGGCACCGCTAGACAACGGGACAGGATCACCTTGTGGTAGCGGCCCGACGCAATCTCGCCGACGGCCGACGCCACCCGATCGCGGTACTTGGATGGGTCGGCCATGACGTCGACCGCGCGAGCCTGCCGCGCCTCGGGCACACCGTCACCCAGCAATCCGAGTACCGCGTCGCGATGCGCCGCGGTCGCGTCCCACAGCTGGACCGCATCCCGGTCCACCACGATGCGCGTGCGGGGCCAGAACACGCGAGCCAGCGGGGTTCGCGGCGCCAGCCGCTGCTGCAGCCCGTAGCGGTAGACGCCGAACTCGAAGGCGATCCAGCCGAAGAGCTGGTCGGTTTCCAGCAACAGCCTGTCGACGGCCTCGCCCAGCACGGGCCCGGGCCGCCCCGACCACTGCTGCCGCTGCACCACCCCGTCCCGGATGACCCGCACTTCGTCGCTGTCCAGCTCGACCATCGCGCGCACACCGCTGGCCAGCACCCATTGACCCCCGCGCTCGTAGAGCAGGTATTCCTCGCCGGTTTGTTCGGGTAGCAACGCGGCGAGCTCGGCGGCCAGGTCGGCCGGGTCTACGTGCACGGGAAGGGGAATCGGCGATGACGTGGAGCCGGCGGAACTCGTCTGAACGCTGACCTCGGTCACGGTTAGTAAATGTAGCCTAACCTATGTAGGAGCGCGCAACCGCTCCCTGCAAGCCCCGGCAAATCCGGGCCGGTCCGCTAAAACTCCCTTCGAGTCAATGCGCCGGCGGTCCCGGGGCGGCGCGGGGCTCAGGACCCCGGCGGCCGGACCCGCAACAGTTTCCGCAGGTAATCGAAGCGGCCAAGCCGGTGTCGTCGGCGCCCGCATCCCCTGTGTGCACCTCGACACCCCAAAGACACCCCGAACGTTTCCCCACTGTTTACGTCGCGACCGAACATCGACCGGCCACGGCGACGCGACTTCTCCTAAGATCGAGTCGATCCGTGCAAACCCGCCAACGGGGCTTCAGTTGGGCGCGGTGGCTCGGGTGAGCTCCATCGCAGTAGGTAAAGGAGTGGCGCGTGAACTCCTATCCGGACGACTATTCGAGAGCAACATCATGTTCGTGATCCGGCTTGCAAACGGCGAAGAGGTCCAGGGCGGCGACAGTGACGAACTCGAAATCAACCAGGAAACCGGAGTGCTTACGGTTTCGCGCGTTGACGGTTTCGAGAAAATCACCACCCATTACTCACCAATGGCATGGCTGTCGGTGACACACCGCCAGAAGGGCGTCGGGGTCCGGCCGTCGGTTATTTCGTCGGCGCGTTGATACTTCACTGACCCCACAGCAAATACACAGCACTTTCCCACCAAATCCACGCCTGCCAAGCCGCCGGCGCGCCCCCGAAAGATCGCCGGCCACAGGCCTTTGAACAGGGATTTTCCTGCGCGCCGGCCAGCCGGCAGCGCTTCGACACGCTCGTACTACACCCTTTGCATTCGAGTGGCGGTTTGACACCGGCGGGGATAGGTTTTGCTCGGTCGTCGGGATGTTCGTGGTGGCTCCGCTTGCGGACGGTGCTTTCCCTGATCACCGCACTCATCGAGGGAGGCATCGAATGCTGCAAGAGTTCTGGCAGAACTTCACCCATAACCTGTTCAAGCCGCTCCTGCTGTTCTTCTACTTCGGATTCCTCATCCCGATCCTGAAAGTGCGCTTCGAATTTCCCTATGTGATCTACCAGGGCCTGACCATGTACTTGCTGCTGGCCATCGGCTGGCACGGCGGTGAAGAACTCGCCAAGATCAGCGCCGGCAGCATCGGGGTGATCGTGGGCTTCATGGTGTTGGGGTTCGTGCTCAATTTCGTGATCGGCGGCCTCGCCTACCTGCTGCTGAACTGGTTGACGTCGCTACGAAGAATCGACCGAGCGACGGTCGCGGGGTATTACGGATCCGACTCGGCGGGCACGTTCGCCACCTGCGTTGCCGTCCTGACGGCCATCGGCATGGCGTTCAACGCCTACATGCCGGTCATGTTGGCCGTCATGGAGATTCCGGGCTGCCTGGTGGCCCTGTACTTCGTGGCGCGGCTTCGCCACCGCGGCATGGACACGGCGGGAAACATGATGGACGAACCGGGCTACATCGCGCCGGTCAGGGTCGGAGTCGGGCCCGGCACCGCGGCCCAGCCCCCGCACGGCCAGAGCCTCGAGGCCGAACACGAGCGCGGGATCGAGGAGGAGCTCGAATTCTCCCTGGAAAAGCTCGACCATCCAGACTGGGAGCCCGACCAGAGCCCGCCTCGCACGTCGGGCAATCGGGCGCCGATCTTCTCGCGGGAGCTCTTCCAAGAGGTCTTCCTCAACCCCGGCCTCGTCCTGCTGATGGGAGGCATCATCATCGGCCTGGTCAGCGGGCTACAGGGGCAGAAGGTCGTCGCCGACGACGACAAGTTCTTCGTCATGGCGTTCCAGGGTGTGCTCTGTTTGTTCCTGCTCGAGATGGGCATGACGGCCTCCCGGAAGTTGAAGGATCTGCGAACGGCGGGCCCCGGTTTCATCCTCTTCGGCCTGCTGGCGCCGAACCTCTTTGCGCCCCTTGGCATCCTGGTTGCCCACATCTACGCCTCGCTCACCCACGTCGATTTCAAGCCGGGAACCTATGTGCTCTTCGCCGTGCTCTGCGGCGCGGCGTCCTATATCGCCGTCCCGGCGGTCCAGCGGCTGGCGATACCCGAGGCCAGCCCCACCCTGCCGTTGGCCGCATCACTCGGTTTGACGTTCTCCTACAACGTGACGATCGGGATCCCGCTTTACATCGAGGTCAATCGGCTGATCGGCCACTGGTTCTAGTTGCGCCCACCGGCGAATCGAGATGGGCGACAATTCCTTTGACCGGCCGGGCCGGACCTGAGTCGACACCCGATCCAGCTGGTTGTTAATTGTTCGTAAAGACGGGTTGAGTCGGCTCGCCGAAGCCCGTGGGTCTCCACTAAGTTCGTGGGCGCCGCGAGTCGCTTGCTGCCGCCCGCTGCGCCGGACTGCGTCGCCGGGAGGCGCCCATGCTCTACGAGTTGTGGCAGAACTTCGTCCACAATCTCTTCAAGCCACTGTTGCTGTTCTTCTATTTCGGGTTCCTCATCCCGATTCTCAAGGTGCGGTTCGAGTTTCCCTACGTGATCTACCAGGGCCTGACCATGTACCTCCTGGTGGCGATCGGCTGGCAGGGTGGTGAGGAGCTCGCCAAGGTAAAACCGGCCGACATCGACAACATCGCCGGGTTCGTAGCGCTGGGCTTCGCGCTGAATTTCGCGATAGGTGTACTCACCTACGTCCTGCTGCGCTACCTGACCAGGCTGCGGCGGGTCGACAGGGCGACGGTTGCGGGCTACTACGGATCGGACTCGGCCGGCACGTTCGCCACCTGCGTGGCCGTACTGACCAGCGTCGGGATCGCCTTCGACGCCTACATGCCGGTCCTCCTGGCGTTCATGGAGATTCCCGGCTGCCTGGTGGCGCTATACCTGGTGGCCCGACTCCGGCACCGCGGAATGGACGACTCCGGCTACCTGCCGGACGAACACGGCTACACCGCTGCCGCCAAGGTGGGGCCGGGCGCGGCCGCCCAAGCAGAAGGAGTGGACGAGCGAACCGAGCGCGGGATCGAGGAGGAGCTGGAGTTCTCACTGGAAAAGCGAGAACATCCCGAGTGGGACGGGGACACCCTGCAGCGCAAGAAGGCACCGCTGTTCTCGCGCGCGATTTTGCAGGAGGTCTTCCTCAACCCCGGACTGATCCTGCTCGTCGGCGGCATCGCCATCGGTTTCATCGGTGCGCTGCAGGGCCAGAAGGTTGTGCACGACCAGAACGAGCTGTTCGTCGCGGCGTTTCAGGGTGTGCTCTGCCTGTTCCTGCTCGAAATGGGAATGACGGCGTCCCGCAAGCTACGGGACCTCAAGTTGGCCGGCAGCGGGTTCATCATCTTCGGCTTGTTGGCGCCCAATGTCTTTGCGACGCTGGGCATCCTGGGCGCCTACTGCTACGCCAACCTCACCGATACACACTTTCAGCCGGGAACCTACGTGCTGTTCGCCGTGCTGTGCGGCTCGGCGTCCTACATCACGCTGCCCGCGGTGCAGCGGCTGGGAATCCCGGAGGCGAGCCCGACCTTGCCGCTGGCCGCCGCGCTGGGTCTGACATTCTCCTACACCGTCACCATCGGGATCCCGCTGTACATCGAAATCAATCACGCAGTCGCGCACTGGTTCCCGAGCAGCTGAGCACTACCCCAGGACGGTCCGCACCACGGCGTCGGCCAGCAGCCGACCGCGCGGCGTGAGGACGAACCGATCGCCGTCGGATATCAGCAACCCGTCGGCGACCGCGCCTTCGGCGCGTTCGAGTTCGGCGGGGCTCAGCACGTCACGCGGAAGACCCTGCCGCAGCCGGGTTTTCAATAGGACCTCTTCGGTGTGCAGCGCGTCGGCGTCCAGCCGCTCGAATCCTCCCACGGGTAGCCCGGGAGCGGCCAGCCTCTCCGCATAGGCGTTGGGGTGCTTGACATTCCACCACCGCGTGGCGCCGGCGTAGCCATGGGCTCCGGGTCCCGCACCCCACCACTGGCCACCGTCCCAATAGCCGAGGTTGTGTCGGCATTCGCCGCCGGGCCGCGACCAGTTGGACACTTCGTACCAGGTCATTCCGGCCTCGGACAACCGGGCATCGACCAGCTCGTAGCGGTGCGCGAGCACGTCGTCGTCCGGGGCCGCCAGCTCGCCACGCCGAACGCGTCGGGCCAGGGCGGTGCCCTCCTCCACGACCAGCGCGTACGCCGACACGTGATCGACGCCGGTCTCGATCGCCGTGTCGACCGAGCGCAGCAGATCGTCGTCGGACTCTCCCGGCGTCCCATAGATCAGATCGAGGCTGACGTGCTCGAAGCCCGCATCCAGCGCTTCGCGCGCGGCGGCGGCCGATCGGTTGGGGGTGTGAATGCGGTCGAGGACTCCCAGCACCCTGGGTGACACCGACTGCATGCCGAGCGACACCCGCGTGTAGCCGGCCGCGCGGATGGCGTCGAAGAAGTCCGGCCAGGCCGACTCGGGGTTGGCCTCCGTGGTGATCTCGGCGTCGGGCGCCAGCGCGAAATGCTCACGCACCATGTCCGCCAGCGCCGCCACGCGCACGCCGCCCAGCAGTGACGGCGTACCTCCCCCGACGAACACCGTGTTCACGGTCGGCCCGGAAAGCCGCTCCGCAGCCAGCTCCAACTCGGTCCGCAGCGCCGCCAGCCAGGCGTCGGGGTTCACACCGCCCAACTCGGCGGGCGTGTAGGTGTTGAAATCGCAGTAGCCGCAACGCGTTATGCAGAACGGCACGTGAATGTACACCCCGAACGGCCGCCCGGGGACGGGCTGCAGTTCGGGCAGCTCGACCGTTTCCTCGCGAAGCGCCATGCCAAATGATCCCACGGTGCTCGCTGCCCGGCCGCGGCGTCGATCCCCGGTCCGCACTCGATGCCCGCGGCGTTTTCCTGGCTTTTCTCACCGGCGCGGCCAGCTTAATCCGAATTTCGCTCACCGTGAGCGGATATTTGACCTGGTTGTATGGCCCCCCGACGGGCATGGCACAATGGGCAACGTGACCGTCGCTCAGCCCAGCCTTCGCATTGCGCTCGTGGCGCGGCGTCACATTGATCTCAAGCGTGTTTGCAGCTGTTGCTGTCTTCCTTGATGTCGTAGACCCGCCCACCTGTACGTCCAGCTGGCATCGGATCTGCGCCGCCGATACCACCGGTGAGCTGCGCTTTCATGCCTGCGATGTCGAGAAGGAGACCTCCGAATGACCACAGCCCGTCCCGCGAAGGCCCGCAACGAGGGCCAGTGGGCGCTGGGAGACCGGGAACCCCTCAATCCCAACGAAGAGATGAAGCACGCCGGCGCCCCCCTCGAGGTGCGCGACCGCATCGAGAACGTCTACGCCCAGGCCGGGTTCGACAGCATCGACAAGAGTGACCTGCGCGGACGCTTCCGCTGGTGGGGGCTCTACACCCAGCGCGAACAGGGTTACGACGGCACCTTCACCGGCGACGAGAACGCCGACCTGCTCGAAGCCAAGTACTTCATGATGCGGGTGCGCTGCGACGGCGGTGCGCTCTCGGCCACCGCGCTGCGCACGGTCGGCCAGATCTCGACCGAGTTCGGCCGCGACACCGCCGACATCTCGGATCGGCAGAACGTGCAGATGCACTGGATCGAGGTCGAAAACGTCCCCGAAATCTGGCGGCGGCTCGCCGACGTCGGCCTGCAGACCGCCGAGGCGTGCGGCGACTGCCCGCGCGTCATCCTGGGTTCGCCGCTGGCCGGCGAGTCGCTCGATGAGGTGATCGACCCGACCTGGGCGATAGACGAGATCGTGCGTCGCTACATCGGCCAGCCGGACTTCGCCGACCTGCCGCGCAAGTACAAGACCGCGATCTCGGGGCTGCAGGACGTCGCGCACGAGATCAACGACATCGCCTTCATCGGCGTCAACCATCCCGAGCACGGGCCCGGCCTCGACCTGTGGGTCGGCGGCGGCCTGTCCACCAACCCGATGCTGGCCCAGCGGGTCGGCGCCTGGGTGCCGCTGGCCGAGGTGCCCGAGATATGGGAGGCCGTGACGTCGATCTTCCGCGACTACGGCTACCGGCGACTGCGGTCCAAGGCCCGGCTGAAGTTCTTGATCAAGGACTGGGGTATCGAGAAGTTTCGGGAGGTCCTCGAAACCGAGTACCTCAAGCGGCCGCTGATCGACGGCCCCGCCCCCGAACCGCTCAAGCATCCCATCGACCACATCGGGGTGCAGCGGCTCAAGAACGGCCTCAACGCCGTCGGGGCGGCTCCGATCGCCGGACGCGTCTCGGGCACCATTCTCTCGGCCGTGGCCGACCTGATGGACCGGGCCGGCTCGGACCGGGTCCGGTTCACTCCGTACCAGAAGCTGGTCATCCTCGACGTAGCCGACGACAAACTCGATGACGTGCTCGCGGGCCTCGAGGCGCTCGGGTTGCAAACCAAACCGTCCCAGTGGCGCCGAAACCTGATGGCCTGCACCGGAATCGAATACTGCAAGTTGTCGTTCGCCGAAACCCGGGGCAAGGCCCAGGTCTTGGTGCCCGAGCTGGAACGCCGGCTCGAGGACATCAACTCCGTGCTCGACGTACCGGTCACGGTCAACATCAACGGCTGTCCGAATTCGTGTGCGCGAATTCAGGTGGCCGACATCGGCTTCAAGGGCCAGATGGTCGACGACGGTCACGGGGGCTCCGTCGAGGGTTTTCAGGTGCACCTGGGCGGCAGCCTCGGGCTGGACAGCGGATTCGGGCGAAAGCTGCGCCAGCACAAGGTCACCAGTGACGAGTTGGGCGACTATATCGACCGGGTGGTACGCAACTTCATCAAAAACCGCAGTGCGGGAGAACGGTTCGCGCAGTGGGCGATTCGGGCGGATGAGGACGATTTGAGATGAGTGAACGGGCAACGAAACGGACCGAAGCCGAACTGCGGGAGCTGGCGGCGCGCGGCGCCGCGCAGCTCGAGGGCGCCAGCGCGACAGAGGTGTTGCGGTGGACCGATGAGCATTTCGGCGGCATCAACGGCCCCCGCGGCTGGGCCACCTGCAACTACGTGTTGACCTCCAGCATGCAGGAGGCCGTGTTGATCGATCTGGCATCCAAGGTCCGGCCGGGTGTACCGGTGGTGTTCCTGGACACCGGCTACCACTTCGCCGAAACCATCGGGACCCGGGACGCGGTCGAGTCGGTCTACGACATCCACGTCCTCAACATCACCCCCGAGCAGACGGTGGCCGAGCAGGACCAGCTGCTGGGGAAAAACCTCTTCGAGCGTGACCCGGGCGAGTGCTGCCGGTTGCGCAAGGTCGTGCCGCTGCGCAGGGCCCTGAGCGGATACTCCGCCTGGGTGACCGGGTTACGCCGGAGCGAAGCGAAGACCCGTGCCAACACCCCGGTGATCGGCTTCGACGAGGGCTTCAAGCTGGTGAAGATCAACCCCTTGGCGACGTGGACCGACGAGGACATGCAGAGCTACATCGACGAGCACGGTGTGCTGGTCAATCCGCTTGTCTACGACGGGTATCCGTCGATCGGCTGCGAACCGTGCACGGCCAAGCCGCTCGCGGGTGCCGACCCGCGCAGCGGGCGCTGGCAGGGGCTGTCGAAAACCGAGTGCGGGCTGCACGCCTCGTAACGGGGAGCGGGCGTTACGCCGACGTCAGCGTGGCTTGATCCTCGCCGGCGCCGGCGGGACGGTCGTCCGTCGTGTTAACGGCGAGGGACGGGATTCGGGTCGCGCGCACGTAGACGGTGTCCCCCTCGCGTAGGGCCAGGGCCTCGGCGTCACCGCGGGTGATCTGGGCGGTGAACGCCCCACCGGTGGCGGCGCTGGTCAACTCCACCCGAACCTCGAAGCCGAGCACGACCACGCGGTCGACGGTGGCGCGCACCACCCCGATGGACTCTGCGGTGCCATCGCCGCCCGCGATGGCCATTTCGGGGTTGCGGCCCACCCGGATATCGTGCGGGCGAACCAGATTGCCGTTCAGAGTGGATACCGCGCCGAGGAACGACATCACGAAGGCGCTCGCCGGTGCGTCGTAGACCTCCGTCGGCGATCCCACCTGTTCGATACGACCGTGGTTCAGCACGGCGATGCGGTCGGCGACGTCCAACGCCTCCGCCTGGTCGTGGGTGACCAGAACGGTGGTGACGTGCACCTCGTCATGAAGGCGACGCAACCACGCGCGCAGGTCCTCGCGCACCTTGGCGTCCAGCGCGCCGAACGGCTCGTCGAGCAACAGCACCTGCGGGTCGACCGCCAGCGCCCGCGCGAGCGCCATCCGCTGCCGTTGACCGCCGGAGAGCTGATTGGGATAACGGTTCTGAAATCCGCTCAGCCCCACCACTTCCAACAGGTTGTCGACCTTGGCCTTGACCTCCGCCTTGGGTCGCTTGCGGATCTTCAGGCCGTAGGCGACGTTGTCGCGGACGGTCAGGTGCTTGAACGCGGCGTAGTGCTGGAATACGAATCCGATGCCTCGCCGCTGCGGCGGCACCCGCGTGACGTCGTGACCGTTGATGGTGATCGTCCCGCTGTCGGGTTGATCGAGACCGGCGATCGCCCGCAACAGGGTCGACTTGCCGGAACCACTGGGCCCCAACAGTGCGGTCAGCGAGCCGGAGGGAACGACGAAGTCCACGTTGTCCAGGGCCACAAAGTCGCCGTAGCGCTTGTAGGCGTTGCGCACGACGATGGCTTGGTCGACGGATCGGCTGTGGTTGTCTGTCATATCCGAGTCTCCATGTCAGGCTACCTGGCCGCTCTCGCCCGGCGGATGTCCAGAATCACTTGGAAGATCAGGACCAACACCGCGACGCCCATCAACAGCGTCGACAGCGCGTAGGCGCCGTACTCGGCACCGCGGTTATACCGATCCGAGACCAGCAAGGTCAGGGTTTGGGACTTTCCCGGGAGGTTCGACGACACGATGATGACCGCACCGTATTCGCCGAGGGTGCGGGCGATGGTCAGCACGATGCCGTAGGTCAGACCCCACCGGATCGAGGGCAGGGTGATTCGCCAAAAAGTCTGCCACCAGCCCGATCCCAAGGTCGCGGCCGCCTCCTCCTGATCGGTCCCCAATTCGTGCAGGACCGGTTCCACCTCGCGCACAACGAAGGGCAGTGTGACGAAGATGCTGGCAAGGACGATGCCGGGCAACCCGAAGATGATCTTGAAGCCGAGGTCCTTCTCCACGAAGCCGAACGCGCCGGCCGATCCCCACAACAGGATCAGGGCAACGCCGACGATGACCGGCGACACCGCGAAAGGCAGGTCGATGACCGCCTGCAGCACGCCCTTGCCACGAAACCGGTTGCGGGCGAGCACCAGAGCGGTGGGAATGCCGAAAACCACGTTCAGCGGCACCACGATGGCGACCACCAGCAAGGTCAGGTTCAACGCCGAGATCGCCGCGGGAGTGCTCACCCAGTCGAAGAACTGGCCGAAGCCTGGCCGAAACGTCCGCCACAAGATCAGGGCAACCGGAACGACCAGCAATACGAAAAGGTATGCGAGCCCGACGAATCGGATCAGGTATCGAACCCTGGGCGATGAGGTCACGCCGCCAACTCCTCACGCTTGGCCGCGCGTCCGCCCACGATCCGCAGAATGAACAGCACCACAAACGAAATCGACAGCAAGACGATGGATATCGCGGCGGCACCGGTGCGGTCGTCGTTTTCGATCAGGGTGCGTATCCACTGCGATGACACTTCGGTCTTGCCCGGCACCGCGCCACCGATCAGGACCACCGACCCGAACTCGCCGATCGCTCGTGAGAAAGCCAGGCCCGCCCCGGACAGCAGGGACGGTGTCAACGACGGCAGCACGACAGAAGTGAAAACCTTTGCGCCGCTGGCACCCAGCGACGCGGCCGCCTCTTCGGTCTCCCGATCGATCTCGAGCAGCACCGGCTGCACGGCGCGTACCACGAACGGCAGCGTGACGAAGGCCAGCGCCACGGCCACGCCCCACGCCGTGTGCTGCAGATGCAGGCCTACCGGGCTGTTGTTGCCGTAGAGGGCCAGCATCACCAGGCTCGCGACGATGGTGGGTAGTGCGAAGGGCAGGTCGATGATCGCATCGACGAGCCGCTTGCCGACGAAGTCGTCCCGCACCAGCATCCAGGCGATGATCAGGCCGAACACCAGGTTCACCAGGGTGACCCCGGCGGAAATGGTCAGGGTGACCCGGAACGACTCCAACGCGGCGTTTGACGTCACCGCCAACCGGAAGGCGTGCCACCCACCGCCCGCGGCCTGCCATGCGATGGCGGCCAGCGGCAGCAGCACGATCACCGAAAGCCATAGCGTCGCCACTCCCACCCGCAGAGAAGTGGTTCCCGACCGGCGACGCCCCGGATTCGCTTGGCGGTGCCCGGCGTCACCGGCCGGGTGACCGAGCTCGGGCCTGAGCGGGTCGGGCGTGATCGCGGTCGTCATCCGGTGGCCTGCGTGTAGATCTTGGTGATGCTGCCGGTGGTCTTGTCGAACAACTGCGGGTCCACCGCGCTCCAGCCACCGAGGTCGGCAATCGTCCACAGTTTCGCCGGCACCGGAAAACGATCGCGGAATTCGGCGGCGATGGCCGGATCGACCGGCCGAAAGCCGGCCTGCCCCCACACCTTCTGCGCCGTGGCCGTGTACTGGAAGTTCTTGAAGGCGACCGCGGCGTCCAGGTGCGGGCTGGTGGTTACCACCGCAACCGGATTGTCGATTTTGAAAGTCTGCGGCGGGTTGATGTGCTCAACCGGTTTGCCGGCGCGCTCGGTGGCAATCGCCTCGTTCTCGTAACTGATCAACACATCCCCGCTGCCCTGAACGAAGACATCGGTTGCCTCCCTCCCCGAACCGGGCCGCAACTTGACGTGTTCGTGCACCAGCTTGCTGATGAAGTCGACACCGGCCTGGGTGTTGCCGCCGCCTTCGCTCTTGACTGCGTACGGTGCGAGCAAATTCCACTTGGCCGACCCCGAGCTCAACGGACTGGGCGTGATGACCTCCACCCCCGGCCGCAGCAGGTCATCCCAGTCCTTGATGTTTTTGGGGTTGCCCTTGCGCACCACCAGGGTTACCACCGACCCGAACGGAATTCCCTTGGTGGCGTCGGTATTCCAATCTTTGGATACCTTGCCGGCCTTCACCAATCGCGTGATGTCCGGTTCGACCGAGAAGTTCACGATGTCGGCCGGCTTGCCGTCGACGACTCCGCGCGACTGGTCGCCGGAGGCGCCGTAGGAGGTGATCACCTGAATGCCCTTGCCCTCTTCGGCGGCGTTGAAGGCGGGGATGACCTTGCTCCAGCCGGGTTCTGGGACCGAATAGGCCACCAGCGTGATACTGGTGCGCGCGTTGCTCGGGCCGCCCCCGCCCACGACGTCACTGGCACCGCCGCTACACCCCGAGATGACTGCGACGATGAGGGCGAGCGCACTCACCTTTCGCCAGCGCGAAGCGATGTCGTGGAGCATTCGGGCCTTCCAGTACGGGGACTTAGGTGATAGTGGTCCCGTTGCTGCGGAAAGGCGCCTAAACGACTGGGAGGCCTGACGAACCCCATACCAGACCGCACACGGGATTGGCGGTCAGCGACAACAGTGCACGAAGACATGGCGTTCCACGACACCGGATGTCACGTGCATGGCGGGAAGCCTAACAGGAATCGCCAGGCCCGCCACCGCTCGCGTCGCCGTGCGGGCACGCCGCGCGAAGTCGCGCCCTCAGTGGGTTAGCCACCACGCGACGATCACCAGCAACACGAGCGAGACCAGAATCAACGTCACGTGTGACCGAGGCATAGGCGTTACCCGGGCGCCTCACCGGCGTGGCGGGCACGACGCATCAGGGCGATGCTTTTGCCGAGCAGGCCATCGAGCAGTCCCGCCGTGACCGCGGCCACCACCAGCACGACCGGCATCACCACCATGGCCTGGAGTACGAAAGCGAGCCCGGAAAGCCACAGCTCGTTGCCGTCCCACCAATTCAGGAAAGCGGTCACGGGGCTCACCCTATTCGGCCCTGCCGCCGAAAACCAATGTGCCAAGATCGGCCCATGTCCGCCCCGTCCCCATCCGCGGCAACGGCCTGCCTGGTCGCCGGCGGCGGCCCGGCGGGCATGGTGCTGGGCCTGCTACTGGCCCGCGCCGGTATAGACGTCACGGTGATGGAAAAGCACGCCGACTTCCTGCGTGACTTTCGCGGAGACACCGTGCACGCGAGCACGTTGCGACTGCTCGACGAACTGGGTTTGGGCTCACGATTCGCGGAAATCCCACACCGCCTCATCGACACCGTCCACATGGAGATACAGAACGCACCGCTCGGCCTCGACCTGACCCGCCTGCCGGGGGCGCACAAGCACATCGCGCTGGTGCCGCAGTGGGACTTCCTGGAGCTGGTGGCCGCCGCCGCCGAGGCGGAACCGAACTTCCGGCTGTTGCGCAGCACCGAGGTGATCGGCGTCGTCCGGGACGCCGACCGCGTCGTCGGTGTCACCTACCGGGACCCGGCCGGCGAACTCAAGGAGATGCGCGCCGAACTGACCGTGGCCTGCGACGGTCGCGCTTCGACGGTGCGTTCGTCGGTCGGCCTCACACCGCACAGCTTCGGCGCGCCCATGGACGTGTGGTGGTTCCGGTTGCCGCGGCACCCCGGCGATCCGCGGGGTCTGGCCGGCGTGTTGCGGGCCGGACACGCCGTCATCGTGATCGATCGCGGCGATTACTTCCAGATCGCCTACATCATCCCGAAGGGAACCGACGCCCGGCTGCGGTCGGAGGGCATCGAAGCGCTGCACCGGGCGCTGGTCGGCATGGTGCCCTGGCTCGGTCACCGGGTGCAGACGCTCACGTCTTTCGATGACGTGAAACTGCTTGACGTACAACTGAATCGGCTTCGCCGCTGGTATGCCGACGGCGTCCTGTTCATCGGTGACTCCGCGCACGCGATGTCGCCGGTCGGCGGGATCGGCATCAACCTGGCGGTGGCCGACGCGGTGGCGGCCGCGCGCATCCTGGCCGACGCGCTGCGCGCGGGACGGGTCCCCACCCGGCGCCTCGCCCGCGTCCAGGCGCGCCGCTGGTTTCCCACCGCGCTGCTGCAGACCGCGCAACGGTTGATCCATGCCAATGTGATCGCCGCGGCGGTAGGCGGAAACGCGCAGCGTGCGCCGCTGGGAGTGCGGCTGGTGGGCCGCTCCCCTGCGTTGCGGCGAGTACTCGGCTATCTCGTCGCGATCGGCCCGCTTCCGGAGCACGCCCCGAGGTTTGCCCGGCGTCGCGGGTGACCCGAAGTGGCGCCACGTCGGCGAAAGAATGGACGCCGGGCCGCTCAACAGATGATGATGTCGGGATGGTCCTGCACGCCCAGCCCGACGACCAGCCCGCCGACGCCATGCCCGAGGAGGCATTTCAAACGGACACGGCGGCCTTACCATCGCCCATCGACTTCAGCGCGCCGGCGCCGCTGGCTTCGACCGGGGCACTGCGGAACCCGTTCCCACCGATCGCGGACTACGCCTTCTTGTCCGACTGGGAGACGACCTGCCTGATCTCGCCGGCCGGCTCGGTCGAATGGATGTGCGTGCCGCGCCCGGACTCCCCCAGCGTCTTCGGCGCCATCCTGGACCGCAGCGCCGGCCATTTCCGGCTCGGCCCCTACGGCGTTTCGGTGCCCTCGGCCCGCCGCTACCTGCCCGGCAGCCTGATCATGGAGACGACGTGGCAGACCCACACCGGGTGGCTGATCGTGCGCGACGCGCTGGTGATGGGGCCGTGGCACGACATCGAACGGCGGTCCAGGACCCACCGCCGCACGCCGATGGACTGGGACGCCGAGCACATCCTGCTGCGCACGGTGCGCTGCGTGAGCGGCACCGTCGAGCTGATGATGAGCTGCGAACCCGCGTTCGACTATCACCGCGTGGGCTCCACCTGGGAATACTCGGCCAACGCGTACGGCGAGGCGATCGCGCGGGCCACCAAGCAGCCCGACGCCCACCCGACCCTGCGGCTCACCACCAACCTGCGGATCGGGCTGGAGGGCCGCGAAGCCCGCGCCCGCACCCGGATGAAGGAGGGCGACGACGTGTTCGTCGCCCTGAGCTGGACCAAGCACCCGGCGCCGCAAACGTACGAAGAGGCCGCCGACAAGATGTGGCAGACCACCGAGTGCTGGCGGCAATGGATCAACATCGGCAACTTCCCCGACCACCCATGGCGCGCCTACCTGCAGCGCAGCGCGCTCACGCTGAAGGGGTTGACGTACTCGCCCACCGGCGCCCTGCTGGCGGCCGCGACCACCTCACTGCCGGAAACGCCGCAAGGCGAACGCAACTGGGACTACCGCTACGCCTGGGTGCGCGACTCCACCTTCGCGTTGTGGGGCCTCTACACGCTCGGGCTGGACCGGGAGGCCGACGACTTCTTCGCGTTCATCGCCGACGTCTCCGGCGCCAACAGCAACGAACGCCACCCGCTGCAGGTGATGTACGGCGTGGGCGGCGAACGCAGCCTGGTGGAAGAAGAGCTGCACCACTTGTCCGGTTACGACCACGCCCGGCCGGTGCGCATCGGCAACGGCGCCTTCGACCAGGTCCAGCACGACATCTGGGGCTCCATCCTCGATTCGTTCTACCTGCACTGCAAGTCCCGTGAGCAGATCCCGGAGAGCTTGTGGCCGGTGCTCAAGAAGCAGGTGGAAGAGGCCATCAAGCACTGGCGGGAGCCCGACCGGGGCATCTGGGAGGTCCGGGGCGAACCGCAGCATTTCACCTCGTCGAAGGTGATGTGCTGGGTGGCGCTCGACCGCGGGGCGAAGCTGGCCGAGCGGCAGGGCGAGAAGAGCTATGCGCAGCAGTGGCGGGCCATCGCCGAAGAGATCAAGGACGACATCCTGCAACACGGGGTGGACTCCCGCGGCGTGTTCACCCAGCGCTACGGCACCGACGCGCTCGACGCCTCGCTGCTGCTCGTGGTACTCACGCGCTTTTTGCCCCCGGACGACCCCAGGGTGCGCAACACCGTGCTGGCCATCGCCGACGAACTCACCCAGGAAGGCCTGGTGCTGCGCTATCGCGTGGAGGAGACCGACGACGGGCTGTCCGGCGAGGAAGGCACGTTCACGATCTGCTCGTTCTGGTTGGTGTCGGCGCTGGTGGAGATCGGCGAGGTGGCGCGCGCCAAGCGGTTGTGTGAGCGGCTGCTGTCCTACGCCAGCCCGTTGCACCTCTACGCCGAGGAGATCGAGCCCCGGACGGGCCGGCACCTGGGTAACTTCCCGCAAGCGTTCACCCACCTGGCGCTGATCAACGCGGTGGTGCACGTGATCCGCGCCGAGGAGGAGGCCGACGGCTCCGGGATGTTCCAGCCCGCCAACGCACCGATGTAGTCGCGATCGCAAGCGCGGCGAAGCCGGGCGAAGCGGGTCGCCACGATCAGGACAAGCCTCCCGCTTGCGGGGGACGGGTCGCACCACGGGATGTAGCCGGCCGCGTCAGCTCAGCGCGCTCACTTTGTCTCGCATGACTTGCGCAATGTCGAGGGCCCTGGCGTTCGTGTCACGCGGCGCTTCTTGCGACGCGCTCGATGAGTCGAAGAAGTCGACCTCGACTTCGATGAGGCAATTGTCCCGCACCCCAACGGCCCGCTCGGCGGGAAGGGATGGGGGCGAGAACGACGGCGGCGTGTTCCATTGCGTCGAAATGGTGGCCGCGACAACGGAAATGGCACTTTGCACCTGACTGATTTTCACTTCCAGCGGCAGGCTTCCGCCCGATAGGGGGACCGTCTTTCCATCGCAGTCTCGCCACTGCTTGGAGAACGTCGCGAACACGGCGTAGGCGTCGGCGGCCGTGGGCAGGCTGATGGCCGCCTCTTGCACCCTGGTCACCGCCGCGCCGGGCGCGACAGCGGGCCGCCACGTTGTGCGCGCGACGGCTCTCACGTTGGCGGACCGATAGGTGCCCGCCTGCATCATCACCGCGACCCCGAGGCAGCTTTCGGGCCCCAGTGACCGCTCACCGCCCAACATCTCGGGGCCCCCGACGAGCGGTGGGGCGCCGGGGTCGGGCTCCACGGGCTCCCTGACAACGCGGGATAGCGCGCTCTTGCCGAGAAGCACCCGCTCGAGGATTTGCCCGTCGAGGAATCGCGACGTGAGTTTCGCTGGTGGCCGCGCCGCGCCACCGACCGTGATGGAGCAACCGGTGGCCGAGATCAGGACGACCGAAAGCGCTGCGGCGCACCAACGTCGGCGCAGACCGCGGCGTCCACCGGACGGGGCGGCGACGAACGCAGAACGGAATACTTCACTGCCGCAAATGCTTTCCATGCGCTTCTCGGCTACCTCTCACTTCACCGAAGAGTTTAGGCTCGACGGCACGGCGAAACCGTCGCCGACGCGTGAGCACAGCTCAACCCCAGAGAAGTCCCAGGTTGGTGGCAGGTGCCGGTCAGCTCAGCCCGCTGACCTTGTCCATCATCGCGTGCGCGATGTCGATGGCGCTGCGGTGCACGTCGCCGGACCCCTCGTCCGACGAACGCGTCGAGTTGAAAAACGCCACTTCGACTTCGACGAGGCAGTTTCCCCGCACGCCGATGGCGCGCGCTTCGGGCCTGGGTCCGCTCGACGGCAAGCCCGGCAATTGGGTGTCGATCGAAATAGTCGCGGCCAGAACCGATTCGGAGAGCCGCACCTCGGAAATGGTGTCCGAGAAGACGATCGCGGGGCGGTCGGTGATGATGCTGGGGCGCCCGATGGTCACGGTAGTGCCCTCGCAGTCGCGCCACTGCTGTGCAAACTGTTGGAACAACGTGGCGGCCCCGGCGGCGCTGGACAGGGCGACGACACCCTCGGCGACGCTGATGACCTTCGCCGGTCCGCGCTGGTTCCACCACGTCTCCCGCGCCGCATTCTTGACGTCGCCGGATGGATAGGCGTCCTTCACCAGCATCGAGGTGACACCCACGCAGTTGGCGGGCGAGACCGCACCGAAGGCCGGCGGCAGCACCTCGGGACCGCCGAAGCGCGCCGGGAGTTCGTTTTTGCTTCCGAAGGACTGGCCCAGCAGCTTCGACAGCTCAGCGTCGTCGAGGAGCACCTGCTTGACGGGCTGCCCGGTGACCGGGTGGGGCTTCAGGTTCGGCGCGGGCCGCGCGGTGCCGTCGACGGTGCAGCCGGTGGCGAGCACCACAGCGGCCAGGCAGGACAGGACCATCCGGGCGGTTCTCATCAGCTGCTGCTCGAGACTTTTCGCAACATCACCTCGACGAGATCGATTGCCCGGCGGCCGGCCTGCACACGCGGGCCGTCGGCCACTTTGACGTCGGCGATGACCTCGCCCTTGACCCCCACGGCCCGTTCGTCCGGGCACGGCGGAGTGTGATGGTTGTCCCACGCGATGACGGTCGCCGACAGTACCGGCCCGTCGACGCGGGTGTCGGTGGCCTTCAAGTACAACTCGGTGTTGCTCGAGTCGTGGGTGTACATGGTCACCGTGGTGCCGTCGCAGCGTTGCCATTGCTCGACAAACGACGTGAAGAGCCGTTGCGCGTCGGCCGTGGATGCCAGCTTGATCGCCGCCGCCGTTGCGCCGGGCACCGCCACGCCGGAATCGTAATTCCAGTAGTCCTGCGTCGCGGCGGCACGCACGCGGCCAGGTTCGTAGACGATGCGCATCGCCGGCGCGACGACCCCGAGGCATTGGATCGGTGCGGCGCCATCGCTATCACGGATCCCGTTGGCCAGCAGGTCAATATCGCCCACCTGGGCCGGGCGATGCGGCGGCAGCTCGTTCCCGACGGCTGCGTTGACCTCCGGGCCGTCCGGCAGGACTTGCTCGAGCGGTAAGGTGGCGCCGCCGAGATGACCGGCGCGCGTGGGTGTGCCGTTGACGGTCGTGACGCATCCCGTGCTCAGCAGGCCGATACCCACCAGGACAACCGCTCGCATCGGCACTGCTACTTCTTGCCCTTGTCGCCGGCGGCGTCGGTGGACAGCGCCGCGACGAAGGCCTCCTGCGGCACGTCCACCCGCCCGATGGTCTTCATCCGCTTCTTGCCCTCCTTCTGCTTTTCCAGCAGTTTGCGTTTGCGGGTGATGTCTCCGCCGTAGCACTTCGATAGCACGTCCTTGCGGATCGCCCGGATATTCTCGCGTGCAATGATTTTCGACCCGATGGCCGCCTGCACCGGAACCTCGAACTGCTGACGCGGGATCAGCTCTTTCAGCTTGGTCGTCATCTTGTTCCCATAGGCGGACGCCGAATCCTTGTGGACGATCGCACTGAAAGCGTCGACGGCTTCGCCCTGCAACAGGATGTCGACCTTCACCAGTTGCCCCTCCTGCTCGCCGGCCTCCTCGTAGTCCAGGCTGGCGTAGCCCCGGGTGCGCGACTTCAGCAAGTCGAAGAAGTCGAAGATGATCTCGCCGAGCGGCATCGTGTAGCGCAACTCGACCCGCTCGGGCGACAGGTAATCCATGCCGCCCAACTCGCCGCGGCGCGACTGGCACAGCTCCATGATGGTGCCGATGAACTCGCTGGGCGCGATGATGGTCGTCTTGACGACCGGTTCGTAGACCGTGCGCACCTTGCCCTCGGGCCAGTCCGACGGGTTGGTCACCACGATCTCGGTGTCGTCCTCTTTGACGACCCGGTAGACGACGTTGGGTGACGTCGAGATCAGGTCCAGGTCGAACTCGCGCTCCAGGCGTTCGCGGGTGATCTCCATGTGCAGCAGGCCGAGGAACCCGCACCGGAACCCGAAGCCCAACGCCACCGACGTCTCCGGCTCGTAGGTCAGGGCCGCGTCGTTGAGCTGCAGCTTGTCCAGGGCGTCGCGCAGAACCGGGTAATCGGAGCCGTCCACGGGATACAGGCCCGAGTAGACCATCGGCTTGGGTTCGCGATATCCCGTCAGCGCCTCGGTGGCGCCGTGCCGGGCCGTCGTCACCGTGTCGCCGACCTTGGACTGGCGGACGTCCTTCACACCCGTGATCAGATAGCCGACCTCGCCCACCCCCAGACCCACGCTGGGCTTCGGTTCGGGCGACACGATGCCCACCTCGAGCAGCTCATGGGTGGCGCCGGTGGACATCATCAGGATGCGCTCGCGCGGGACGATCTTGCCGTCCATCACCCGGACGTAGGTCACCACGCCGCGGTAGATGTCGTAGACGGAGTCGAAGATCATCGCGCGGGTGGGCGCGTCGGCGTCGCCTTGCGGATGCGGCACCTCGCGCACGACGTGATCGAGCAGGTCGGCGACACCCTCACCCGTCTTGCCGGACACCCGCAGCACGTCGCCGGGCTCGCAGCCGATGATGTGGGAGATCTCCCCCGCGTAGCGGTCCGGATCGGCGGCCGGCAGGTCGATCTTGTTGAGCACCGGGATGATGTGCAGGTCGCGGTCCAGCGCCAGGTACAGGTTCGCCAGCGTCTGCGCCTCGATGCCCTGGGCCGCGTCGACCAGCAGCACCGCGCCCTCGCACGCCTCCAGCGCGCGCGACACCTCGTAGGTGAAGTCGACGTGCCCCGGGGTGTCGATCAGGTGCAAGACGTACTCTTCGTCACCGACCTTCCAGGGCAGCCGGACGTTCTGCGCCTTGATGGTGATTCCGCGCTCGCGCTCGATGTCCATGCGGTCCAGGTACTGCGCGCGCATCGATCGCTCGTCGACGACGCCGGTGAGCTGGAGCATCCGGTCCGCGAGCGTGGACTTGCCGTGATCGATGTGGGCGATGATGCAGAAGTTCCGAATCTGCGCCGGCGCGGTGAAGGTCTTGTCGGCGAAACTGCTGATGGGAATCTCCTGGTCTGGACACGCTTGGGGGCGCTTGAGCGCCGGCTCATTGGTATGTCCAGGGTATCTAGGCGGGGTGCCCGAGACCTACTTGGACACAATCGCACCCGCGCGACGCGCGTCTATGCTGCGAATATGGCGTCGGCCCGCAAATCCCAGTGGAAGACGTTCCAGCGGTTCGCGGAAAACCTGGTCTTCGATCGGGCCCCGCGGCTGGCCCGGCACGTGCAGAACTCGCAGACCGTGCTGCGCGAATTGCAGCACGCCGTGAAGATCACCGCGAACGTCATCGCCGCCGCCGCGCCGCAACCGCCCGCGGTCACCGCGGGCCGCCCGGTGACCAGCACGAGCTTCCCGACCGCGAAGCGCGCGCGCAAGCTGATCTACGCGCCCGACCTCGACGGCCGGGCCGATCCCGGCGAGATCGTCTGGACGTGGGTGGTTTACGAGGACGACCCGACCCGGGGTAAGGACCGGCCCGTGCTCGTGGTCGGTCGTGACCGCCGCGTCTTACTGGGGTTGATGGTGTCCAGCCAGGAACGCCACGCCGAGGACCGGGACTGGATCGGAATCGGTTCCGGCGCTTGGGATTACGAAGGCAGGCCGAGCTGGGTTCGGCTGGACCGGGTGCTCGATGTCCCGGAGGAGAGCATTCGTCGCGAGGGCGCGATCCTGGACCGCGAGATCTTCGAAGTGGTGGCCGAGCGGCTGCGCGCGGACTACTCCTGGAGCTAGTCGCCCAGCGTGTAACCACTGCGAAAAACCGGCCGCATTTTCGCGCTGAACGCACGCTCGGCGACGACGCACGCCGTGGGGTGGGGGCAGGAGCCGCAATCAGCCCTGCGTGATGTAGGACTGCAGCTGCTGCTGTTCGGCCTCGAGCTCTTCCATCCGGGTCTTCACCACGTCGCCGATGCTCACGATGCCGATCAGCTTCTTGCCGTCCAACACGGGCACATGGCGCACCCGATTCTTGGTCATCAGCACACTCAGGGAGTCGACGGTGTCGGCTTTCGTGCAGGTGGCGACGGTGGTGGTCATGATCTTCGAGATCGGGCGCGACAGCACGCTGGCGCCATGGGTGTGCAGCTCGCGCACCACGTCGCGCTCGGAGACAATGCCGACGACGCCCTCGTCGCCGACGACGACCATGGCGCCGATGTTCTGCTCGGCGAGGCCGGCGAGCAGCTCTTTCACCGTCGCCTCGGGGTTGATGGTCACCACCGCCGCGCCCTTGTTCCGCAAGACGTCTGCAATCCGCATCAAAGGCCTCCAGCCGGTTGTGATCCGCTTCACACCAGGCTACGGCTAACTCGTGCGGCGCAAAAGCCACGACGAGAACCGGTAGCCGATCCGTGTCCATACCCTGACGTCGCCGTTCGAAACCAGGACGCTCGATCGCTCGGATCGCCCGATTGGGCCACTGCGGAGGGCCGCGGCTTGCAAGATGGGGCCATGATCGAGATCACGCTGCTGGGAACCGGGAGCCCGATCCCCGACCCGAACCGGGCCGGCCCGTCGACTCTGGTGCGGGCCGGCGGGCAGGTATTTCTGGTGGACTGCGGGCGTGGGGTGTTGCAGCGTGCGGCGGCCGTGGGCGTGGGCGCCGCCGGATTGTCGGCGCTGCTGATCACGCATCTGCACAGCGACCACATCGGAGATCTCGGCGACCTCCTCATCACTCGCTGGATCAGCACCTTCGAACCGGACCCGGCGCCGCTGCCGATCATCGGACCGCCCGGGACCGCGGAGACGGTCGAGGCGACGCTGCACGCGTTCCGCCACGACATCGAGTACCGGCTCGCCCATCACGCCGACCTGAACGCCCCACCGTCGGTCGAGGTCCACGAGTGCACCGAGGGGGCGGTGTGGGACCGCGACGGCGTGTCGATCCGGGTGGCACCGACCGATCACCGACCGGTGGCGCCGACCATCGGGTTCCGCATCGACTACGGCACGGCGTCGGTGGTGCTCGCCGGGGACACGGTGCCCTGCGCCGGCCTCGACCAGCTGGCGGCCGGCGCCGGCGCTTTGGTGCACACCGTGATCCGCAAGGACATCGTCGGAAACATCCCGCAACAGCGGCTGCAGGACATCTGTGACTACCACTCGTCAGTCGAGGAGGCGGCGGCAACCGCGGCCCGCGCGGGGGTGGGCACCCTCGTCATGACGCACTACGTGCCCGCGCTGGTGCCGGGCCAGGAAGAGCAGTGGCGGGCGCTGGCGGCGTCGGAGTTCGACGGGCGGATCGAGCTCGGCGACGACCTGCATCGCGTCGAAATCAACGCACCGTAACGGTCACTCTCCAATGCCGTTGCGGCGCAACGGCAGCAGCGACCCCGCCAGCACCAGCCAGCACAGCGCCAACACCCTGGCAACCGGCAGGATCACGCCCAGGTCCGGCCAGACCAACACCGCCGTCGCCGCTTCGGCGAGGGCGGCGATTCCCAGGCCGGCCCAGGCCACCGGGCTCGGCAGCAAACCGCGGCTCAGGGCGGGACCCGCGATCCCGGCGACCAGCAGGCCCAGGGCCACGATGTGCCCCGGGCCACCGACCAGAAACACCAACAGGTACAGCGCGCGGACCAACGCCGCGTCCGCGGCGACTTCGGGCAGCGACAGCGGCCAGGCCAGCAAGCCGCACAGCCCCAGCGCGCCGGCGGCCACGACGCCTCCCGTGAACGCGATCGACGCTCCCGGCCCGGCAGCGCCGAGCCGGCGCAGCCGGACGTTGACCGTCGCCGCGTAGAGCGCCAACGGGACCGACGACGCAAACGTCGCCACGGCGATGACGCGCACGGCGACCGGCTCCGCACGGACGTAAGCCGCCACCGCGGCCGCCGGGCCGTACGGCAACGGCATCACACCGCCCAGGGCGACCCCGACCGCGATCCCACCGAAGAGCACCGCGACACACAGCACGGACAGCAGCAGCAACCAGGGGCCACCGCGGTGAGGCGCAGTGTCGTCCATGGCGTGAACGCTATGCCCGCGCCGGCTAGGCCAGCCGGGTGACCTCCACGACGACGTCGAGGTCGGTCGCACCCTCACCGGAGTAAATGCCTTTCAGGGGCGGGACGTCGGTGTAGTCGCGGCCGGCGCCCACGCCGACGTATTGCTCGGAGATCTCGGTTCCGTTGGTGGGGTCGTAACTCCACCAGGCGCCCGTCCACGCCTGAATCCACGCGTGGCTGCGCCCGTCCACGGTGTCCCCGACGACGGCGTCGCGCTTGGGATGCAGGTATCCCGACACGTAGTACGCGGGAATCCCCATGGCCCGCAACAACATCAGCGACAAGTGTACGAAGTCCTGGCAGACGCCCCTGCCCGCGTTCAACGCGTCCAGCCCCGACGAGTGCACGCTGGTGGTTCCCGGGAGATAGTCCAGCTCGCCGCGCACCCAGTCGCTGGCGGCGGCGACTGCCTCGGCGGGCTGGTGCGACTTGGCGATCTTCTTGGCCACGGACGCAACCTTCTTGCTCGCCGGGGTGTGCCCGGTGGGGCGAAGCAGTTCGTCGAACCGGTCGATCACCGCCTCGGACTTGAGGTCATCCCAGCCGACGTCGGTCACCGGCGGTTCCGGCTGCTCGGTTTCGACCACCGACGACGACGTCACCGTGAGGTCGGTGTGCGGCGCGTGCAGATCGAATGCCGTTACGGCGGTGCCCCAATAGTCGATGTAGCGATAGGACCGGGTCGCGGGGATCGTCTCGACGCGATTGAGGATGACGTTTTGCCTGGTGTTCGACCGCGGGGTCAACCGCGCTTCGTTGTAGGACGCGGTCACCGCCGACTGGTAGGCATACCCGGTGGTGTGCACCACCCGCAGCCGCCACATCAGCCGTCCCCTTTCCTGCTGACCAGCCGGCCGCGATCCCCGGCATCCGACCACGCCACCCACGGCGTGACGTGAAAGTACTGCACCGACAACGCTTCTCCGACATCGTGGCAGGTTCGCTGCAGGCCCGCCAGGCGCGTCTCCAGGGACTCCAGCAGTACACCGGGTTGCACGAATTCGAGTTCACTTCGGGCCTGCCCGAGCAGCCGCTGCGCCTCCCCGGTGGCCCCGATCCGGCTTTGTCGAGAGTGCAGCAGTTCGTCGAGGTTGTGTTCGGCGAGCCGCAGCGAATAGAACACCGAACGCGGGAACAACCGGTCCAGCAGCATGAATTCGACCACCCGCCCGGCGTCCAGCACGCCGCGGTAGGTGCGCAGGTAGGTGTCATGGGCGCCCGCCGAACGCAACAGCGTCACCCACGCCGGGGATGAAGCGCTGTCCCCCACCCGTGAAAGCAACAGCCGCACCGTCATGTCCACCCGCTCGATCGCGCGGCCCAGCACCATGAAGCGGTACCCGTCGTCGCGCGACAGCGTCGAGTCGGCCAGGCCGGCGAACATCGCCGCCCGGCCCTCGATGTAGGACAGGAATTCATGGGGCCCAAGGCGTTTGGCGGCACGCTCGCGTTCGGGCAGGGCATGGTAGGTGGTGTTGAGGCACTCCCAGATCTCGCTGGACGTCACCTCCCGCGCCGACTTGGCGTTCTCGCGCGCCGCCGTGATGGCGTCGACGATCGAACTACCGCCCGAAGCGTTGGTGCTGAAGGCCACCAGGTCGGTCAGCGACCAGACGTCTAGGTCGTGGTGCGGGGGGTCGATGCCGAGCACCCGCAGCAGCAGCCGGGACGCCTGGTCCGGGTCGACGCTGGACTCCTCGAGCAGTTGATGCAGCACCACGTCGAGGATGCGGGCGGTGTCGTCGGCCCGTTCGACATAGCGACCGATCCAGAACAGTGCCTCCGCGTTACGGGCCAGCATCAGCGCTTCGCCCGCCGCTCTTGCTGCTGAAGCTGCTGTTCCTGGGGCGATTCCGTGGGTTGCGTCTGGGTCTGCGCGAAACGCTGCGCGCCATCCAGCACCGGGTCGGACATCGACTCCGGCAGCGAGCGCACGACTTCCGCCGCGCCGAGCTCATGGTCACCGCCCGAGGTCCGCGACGCCAGCACCCAGGTGTCCTTCGACCCGCCGCCCTGGCTCGAGTTCACCACCCGCGAGCCCTCGACCAGGGCCACCCGGGTCAGCCCGCCGGGCAACACCCAGACGTCGTTGCCGTCGTTGACCGCGAACGGCCGCAGGTCGACATACCGGGGCGCCAGTGTGTTCCCGATCTGCGTCGGCACGGTCGACAGTTCCATCATCGGCTGGGCGATCCAGCTGCGCGGGTCGTCGCGAACCTTCTTGGCGACGGTGGCCAACTCCTTCTCGGAGGCTTCCGGCCCGAACACGATGCCGTAACCCCCGGACCCCTCGACCGGCTTGAGGACCAATTCGTCGATCCGGTCCAGCACCTCTTCGCGTTCGTCGTCGAGCCAGCACCGGTACGTCTCGACGTTGGCCAGCAGCGGCTTCTCCCCCAGGTAGTACTCGATCATCGTCGGCACATAGGTGTAAACGAGCTTGTCGTCGCCCACACCGTTGCCGATGGCGCTGGAGACGACGACGTTGCCGGCACGGGCCGCGTTTACCAGGCCGGCCACCCCGAGGACCGAGTCGGCGCGGAACTGGAGCGGGTCCAAGAAGGCGTCGTCGATGCGCCGGTAGATGACGTCGACCTGCACCTCCCCGTCCGTGGTGCGCATGTAGACCTGGTTGTCGCGGCAGAACAGGTCGCGACCCTCGACCAGCTCGACCCCCATCTGACGGGCCAGCAGCGAGTGCTCGAAGTAGGCCGAGTTGTACACCCCGGGAGTGAGCACCACCACGGTCGGGTCGGCCTCGTTGGTGGCCGCGGAATTGCGCAAGGCGCGCAGCAGGTGCGACGCGTAGTCGTCGACCGCACGCACCCGGTGGGTGGCGAACAGATTCGGGAAAACCCGCGCCATGGTCCGCCGGTTCTCCATGACATACGACACCCCGGAGGGCGAGCGCAGGTTGTCCTCGAGGACCCGGAAGTTGCCCTTCTCGTCGCGGATCAGGTCGATGCCCGCCACGTGGATGCGGACGCCGTTGGGCGGGACGATGCCCACCGCCTCGCGGTGGAAATGCTCGCAGGAAGTGATCAGGCGGCGCGGGATGATGTCGTCGTTCAGGATCTCCTGATCGCCGTAGATGTCGTCGAGATACATCTCGAGTGCCTTGACGCGCTGGATGATGCCGCGCTCCAACCGGCTCCACTCGGCGGCCGAGATGACCCGCGGAACCAGGTCGAGCGGAAAAGGCCGCTCCTGACCTGACAGCGAGAACGTGATGCCCTGGTCGATGAACGCCCGGCCCAGCGCTTCGGCGCGGGCCTTCAGGTCCGAGGCGTCCGACGGCGCGAGCTCGGCGTAGATGCCCTTATACGGGCCGCGAACGGTGCCGTGGGCATCGAACATCTCGTCAAATGCCATCGAATAGACGTCTGAGGACGTGTTGTAGCCGCCGAAAATGCGCTCGGCACGCGCGGCGCGTAACCCCCGCCCGGTTTCCTCGAGCTGGCTCGGAAGACTCACTTTTCAGATGCTGCCTCAAATTGGCGTTATGGCAGGCCACGGGTTCCCGTTTTGGGAGAAAACGTAACCGACTGATAACCTGGGCAGTCGCTGTGGTGATATCCGGCGCCCCCAACAAACGTCGAAGCGGAGAAGGAACTAAAGCGTGGCCAACATCAAGTCGCAGCAGAAGCGCAATCGCACCAACGAGCGCGCTCGACTGCGCAACAAGTCCGTGAAGTCTTCGCTTCGCACCGCGGTCCGCGCGTTCCGTGAGGCCGCCCACGCCGGCGACAAGGAGAAGGCCTCGGAGTTGCTGGCCGCGACCACCCGCAAGCTGGACAAAGCGGCCAGCAAGGGCGTGATCCACAAGAATCAGGCGGCCAACAAGAAGTCCGCCCTGGCGCGCGCTCTCAACAAGATCTGACCCGCCCGCTCATCGGTTCCGGTTCGCGGCCAGCTCGGCCACCTTCCTGACCGCCGATTCCAGCGCATAGTCGGCGTCCGCCACGGCTCCTTTGACATTGGCGTTGAGCGCCGCCACCACCTTCATCGCGGCCGCGACACTGTCGCGCGACCAATACCGCGCCTGCTTCTGGGCCTTCTGCACCCGCCACGGCGGCATTCCCAGCTGCGACGCCAGCCGGTAGGGATCGCCTGACAACGGCCCGACCCGACCGATCGTGTGGATCGCTTCGGCCAGCGCGTCGGCCAGCACCACCAGCGGCTCCCCGCGCATCATCGCCCACCGCAGCGCTTCGGCCGCTCCCGCGACGTCGCCGGCCACCGCCTTGTCCGCGATGTCGAACCCCTTCACCTCGGCTTTGCCGCTGTGATAGCGGCGGACCGCGGCGGCATTCACGACCCCGCCCGTGTCGGCAACCAGCTGCGAACAGGCGGCCGCCAGCTCCCGCACGTCGGAGCCGACCGCGTCCAGCATGGCGGTCACGGTCTCCTCGTCGACCTTGACGCGCAGGGCACGAAACTCCTTGCGGACGAAGTCGATTCGCTCGCTGGCCTTGGTGATCCGCGCGCACGGATGCACGACGGCGCCCAGTGACTGCAACTCGGTGGCCAGCGCCTTGGCCCGCCCGCCGCCCGAATGCACGACCACCAGCATCGTGCCCAGCGGGACGTCGGCCGCGGCCGAGGCGATCACCGCGGCCGCCTCCTTGCCCGCTTCGCCTGCGGACTCCAGCACGACGATGCGCTCGTCACCGAACAGTGACGGACTCAGCAGCTCGGCCAGCTCGTAGGTACTGACGTCACCTGCCCGCATTCGGCTGACCGGAACGCCGTCGATCCCGGTCCGCTGGCGCGCCGCCCGCAATACGTCGGCCACCGCCCGCTCGACCAGCAGCTCCTCGTCTCCCAGGACCAGGTGTAACGGCGAAACCTCTGTCACCCCACGATGGTGTCACGAGGGACCGACTACGCCGCCCCGGGATCCACCACCTTCGACAGCCACCAAGCCAGCGCGCAGAGGGCAGCCGTCAACCCGCCCAGGCCGAGCGCGGCGCCAAACCAGCGCCGGCCGCGCAGCCTCGTGACCGCCACGACGATCAGCGCGGTCACCCCAGCGACCAGCACCACTCCCGGCACCCCGGTCGGAACGGGCAGCGTCGCACCGGGCGCGCCCGCCGACCATTGCGCCACCCGCACCACCCACCACAGTTCGGGGCCGGTGAAACGGACCAACACGTGTGCGCCGGGCGGCCACACCACGCTCAGCACCGCCGCCGCGCTGCCGAGCACGGTGATCGGCGCGATGACCGGCGCCGCCGCGAGGTTGGCGCCCACTGCCACCAGGCTGACCCGCCCGGAGATGCCCGCCACCAGCGGAGCGGTCACGACATGTGCGGCCGCGGCGATCGCCAGGGCGTCGGCCAGCGGCTTGGGGCAGCCTCTTTCCGCCAGGCGCCGCGACCAGGACGGCGCGATCAACACCAACGCCGCCGTCGCGATCGCCGACAGCGCGAAGCCCACGTCGACGGCCAGCTGCGGGGCCAGCGCCAGCAAGACCAGCACCGCGGCGCAGAGCGCCGGGATGGCTTGCCGCCGCCGCGAGGAAAGCAACCCCGCCAGCCCGATGGCGCCCATCACGGCCGCCCGCAACACGCTCGCCGTCGGTTCCACGACGATGACGAACGCGACCAGCGTCACGGCGGCGAGGACGACGGCCGCCCGTGGACCGATCAGGCGCGCCGAGAACAGCACGGCCGCACACACGATGGTCACGTTGGCGCCCGACACCGCCATCAGGTGCGTCATCCCTGCCGCGCGAAAGTCCCGGTCGGTCTCGGCGGGAACCGCCGAGGTGTCGCCCAGCACCAGGGCAGGCAGCATCGCCGCCTGGTCGCCGGGCAGCGCGCCGCGAACCGCCGCGACGAATCGGCCCCGCACCGTGTGCGCCGCCCGGTGCACGGCGCCGGCGGTGCCCAGGGTCGGGCGGCCCGACGCGTTGAGCACAGCGACGGTGAGGTCGCGGCGGGTCGGGCGGCTGATCCTCGCGGTGAACCGCATTGGTCGGCCCACCATCAGCCCGTCGGCTTCCGGTTCGAAATCCGATGCGCGCGCGAAGACGACCACGCGCCCCGAGATCTGCGCGTCGGGCAGGCGCTGCAGCTTGGCGCGAAACATGAGCCGGCCGCGACCCAACGACACCGGGCTCTCCGTGGGAGTGACTGTCACCGGGACGGCCGTCCCGAACGCCGCCGTGATCGGGTGGCGATCGACAGCTTCGGCGCGCAGCGCGACCGCAAACCCGAAGCCCGCGCCGGTGACGCCGACCGCGACCAGGCCGGCGCTGACGGCCCGGTGCCTCCCGGATTCGCCCCGCCGGCGCGCCGCGCGCCACACCAGGGCGCCGGCGGCGGCAACCAATAACAGACAGACCCCCGCGATCGCCCGGCCGATCGGCCACCAGATCCCGGCGGCTGTCACCGCCCAGCAGGTGAGCGCGGCCGGCACCAGGCGCGCGTCAACGCGTGCCGCGCCCGATTCGGCGTGACCGCATTCCCGCACCGGTTTTCAGACACGGACCAGGGCGCGCAACTTCTCCAGCCGCGCGGGCCCGATGCCGTCGACGTCGGCGAGCTGGTCGACGCTGGTGAATTTGCCGTTGGCCTGCCGCCAGGCCACGATCGCGGCGGCTGTGACCGGCCCGACGCCGGGCAGGGCGTCCAAGTCCTCCACGGTCGCGCTGTTGAGGTCGAGCACTTCACCCGCCTTCGGCTTCCCCGGCCCCGCTCCGGTCCGCGGTGGCGGTGGCTTGGACGTCGATGTGGAACCGGAGGCGACCGAGCTTCCCATCGCCGCCGGCCGCCCGGGGACGGGCGGAAGGCCGACGACGATCTGCTCGCCGTCGCCGAGCGGACGCGCCATGTTCAGCCCGACGGTGTCCGCCCCGTTCACCGCCCCGCCCGCGGCCTGCAGCGCGTCGGCGACCCGCGCCCCGGGCGCCAGGGTGACCAGTCCCGGGCTGTGCACCAGGCCCACCACGCTCACCACCACTGGCCGGTCGGGGCCGGCGCCGGGGGCCGCCGACGACTTGGGGCCCGCCGTCGACGCCTTCTCGACCGGCGGCAGTTTGGCCGACATCACCGGCGCCGGCCGGTCGCGCAGCAGCGTGAACACCGTGACCAGAACGGCCAGCGCGGCCACGATCGCCAACCCGATGGCACCCGCACGCCCCGGGTCGGCGCGCAGCCTGGCCACCCAGCCCCGATCCGCGGACACATCCGGCAGCCACCGCGGCAGCAGCGAATTCTGGTCCTCGTCCACCGCCTGATCGGGCGACGTCGACGCGGCGCCGTCGGGCTCGGCGTCCGGTTGGGCACCGAGTCGCCGCTGCAGACGCTCGGCGGGAAGTTCTGTTCGCATGCGCCGACCGTAGGTGCGCCGACCGCCAGATCGGCCCCCACCCGGCGACGCCGCGACCCCGGCTGTGGATTAAACCGAGGCTGTGCACAACCGCTGTACGGGATGGGTCAAGATGGACCGGAGAACGCATCGCCAGGACCGGGCATCCATCCGACGCTGGTAACCATGTTCAGCCCCAGACGACAGGAGGTCGCCGTGCAACTGGCGCTCACACCGGAGGAAGCCGCGTTCCGCGACGAGCTCCGCACCATCTACACCACCAAGATTCCCGAAGAGCTGCGCGAGCGGGTGCGCCGGGGCGCGGCGGAGGTGAAGCACGACGACATCGTCACCAGCCACAAGATCCTGCACGAGCACGGTTTGGCGGTACCGAACTGGCCGGTCGAATGGGGCGGCAAGGACTGGACGGCCACCCAGCACCAGATCTGGGCCGACGAGATGCAGCTGGCGTGCGTCCCGGAGCCGCTGAACTTCAACACCAAGATGGTGGGCCCGGTGATCGCCGAATTCGGTTCGGAGGAGGTCAAACAACGCTTCCTGCCGCCGACGGCCAGCCTCGACATCTGGTGGTGTCAGGGATTCTCCGAGCCCGAGGCCGGTTCGGATCTGGCGTCGTTGCGCACCACCGCGGTGCGGGACGGCGACAGCTACGTCGTCAACGGGCAGAAGACCTGGACCACGCTCGGCCAGTACGCGGACTGGATCTTCTGCCTGGTGCGCACCGACCCGCAGGCGCCCAAGCGGCAGGCGGGCATCTCGTTTCTGCTGTTCGACATGAAGACCCCCGGCATCACGCTGCGGCCCATCAAGACGATCGACGGCGGTCACGAGGTCAACGAGATCTTTTTCGAAGACGTCCGGGTACCCGCCAACCAGCTTGTGGGAGAAGAGAATAAGGGCTGGACATACGCCAAGTTCCTGTTGGGCAACGAACGCACCGGCATCGCCGGTGTCGGCCGGACCAAGGTGCGCCTCGCCGAGGTGAAGAAACACGCGGCGGCCACCGGGGTGCTGCAGGATCCCCTGTTCGCGGCGCGCCTGGCCGAGGCCGAAAACGAATTGCTGGCATTGGAACTCACGCAGTCGCGGGTGGTCACGGACTCCGCGAACGGCCAGCCCAATCCGGCTTCGTCGGTGCTCAAATTGCGCGGCAGCCAATTGCAGCAGATCGCCACCGAGCTGCTGGTCGAGGTGGCCGGGCCCGATGCCCTGCCGGCCGACGGCGAAGGCATCGCGTCTCCGGACTGGGCGCAACACAGTGCGCCGCACTACCTCAATTACCGCAAGACGTCGATCTACGGCGGCAGCAACGAGGTGCAGCGCAACATCATCGCGTCCACCATTCTGGGATTGTGAGGCAGCCATGGACTTTCAGTTGACCGACGAGCAGACCCTGCTGCGCGACACGACCCGCGACCTGCTCTCACGCAGCTACGACCCGGAAAGCCGCAACAAGGTGATCGGCTCCGATCTGGGCTGGAGCCGCGAAGTATGGAGTCAGCTCGCCGACACCGGGATCCTCGGCCTCGGGTTCGACCCCGAGGAGGCGGGCCAGATCGAGATCATGGTCGTGCTCGTCGAGGCGGGGCGCCGGCTGGCTCCCGAACCGATCCTGCACGCCGCGCTGGCACCGGGTGCGCTGATCGCCGAGTTGGGCACCGACGCCCAGAAGGAAGGGCTGGACGACGTCGCGGCCGGCCAACGCTTGCTGGCCTTCGCCCACCTGGAACCCGGACATCGCAACCCGACCGCGGACGTGGGCACCAAGGCTGTGCGGCAAGGAGATTCGTGGACATTGAGCGGGCGCAAGAACCCGGTGCTCGCCGGTGACTGCGCCGACGCCCTGGTGGTCAGCGCCGCCTTGCCGGACGGCGGCACCGGCCTGTTTCTGGCCGACGCGAGCGCGGTCACGCGTCACCCGTACCGGACCTTCGACGGACAACGCGGCGCGCAGGTCGATTTCGAGGCCACACCGGCGGAACCCTTGGGCGAAGCGGCGGACGCGTCGCAGGCTATCCGCAACGCGGTGATCCGCATCCAGGCTGGGCTGTGCGCCGAAGCGGTCGGGGCGATGGAGGAGGCGCTGCGGCTGACCACCGATTACCTCAAGACCCGCAAGCAGTTCGGCGTCACGCTCAACAAATTCCAGGCGCTCACGCAGCGCGCGGCCGACATGTACGTGTCGCTGGAACTGGCGCGCAGCATGGGCCTGTACGCGTCGATGTCGATCGCTGACGGCAATTTCGACCCGGTGATCGCCTCGCGGGCCAAGCTGCAGATCGGCCGCTCGGGCCGGCACATCGCGCAGGAGGCGATCCAGCTGCACGGCGGAATCGGTGTGACCGCGGAATATCCGGTCGCCCACTACGCGGCCCGGCTCACCGCGATCGAAAACACGCTGGGCGCCTCCGGCGAGCACCTGCACAACCTGATCGACCACATCGGCGACTACGACCTGGCCCGTCTCTAGCGCATGACAGAGCTCTCCGGCAAAGTCGTCGAGTTCCTGTCAGCCGGCACCCGCACCGGGATGCTCGGTTATGTCGCCGGCGACGGCCGACCCCTGGTCGCGCCGGTGTGGTTCGTGGTCGACGGGGACCAGCTGGCGTTCAACACCGGCCGCGAGACATCGAAAGGCCGTGCCCTGCACCGCGATCCGCGTGTGGTGATCTGCGTCGACGATCCCCATCCGCCGTATTCGTTCGTTCAGGTCCAGGGCGTGGCCACGGTGAGTGAGGACCCGGCCGACGTGCTCGACGTCGCCACCCGAACCGGCGCCCGGTACATGGGCGCCGACCGCGCCGAGGAGTTCGGCCGCCGCAACTCCGCGCCCGGCGAGCTTGTGGTGCGGGTGCGCCCGACCAAGGTCATCGCCGGTTTCGATATCAGCGACTGACGCCGGCGCCGAAGCATCGCCGCCCGGATCATCCGCCGACGGGTTCAATCGACTCCGGGGCCAGGTCCGGCACCTGACTGGCCAGGTACTCGGCGAGCGAGCCGATCGTCGGATAGTCGAAAACCGCTGTGGCGCTAATGGTGAACGCGCCACCGAACTGGCCGTACAACCGATTACGGAGTTCGACCGCCATCAGTGAATCGGTACCGAGGTCGAGGAAGCGGCTGGTCGCGGCGGGAGGTTGCGCAAGCCGCAGGAATTGTTGTACTTCCCGCTGCAGGAATTCCGTCAGGAAACTGACTCGCTCCGCCTCCGGTACCTCGTGCAGCTTCTTGAGCAGCTCGCTGTCGCCGGGTGCCGTCGCGGCGTCGCTCGGCAGCAAGTGGTCGAGAATCGGTGGGCGTGAACCGCGCAGCATCTTCGCGGCACGCTGCCAGTTGGCTTTGATCACGCTCGCCTGCCCCGTTCCGTGGGCGACGATTTCGCCGAGCGCATTGAGGGCAGCCGTGGGTTCCATCGAAACCAGGCCTTGCGCACCGAGATTGGCGCGCGCCGCCTCCGAAGCGGCCATGCCGCCATGCGCCCAGGGACCGAAGTTGACACTGGTCGCGGGCAGGCCTTGCGCTCTGCGTTCGGCGACGAGCCCGTCGAGCAGCGCGTTGGCGGTTGCATAGTTGGCCTGGCCGGGCGAACCGAGCACGCTGGAGATCGACGAGTAGAGGACGAAGAAGTCCAGATCGTCCTTCCTGGTCAATCGGTGCAAGTTCCACGCCCCCAATGCTTTCGGCAGCAGGGCTGTCCGGAAGCGTTCGACACTCTGCTGCGGCAGCAGCGCGTCGTCGAGTACGCCCGCCAGGTGCACCACCCCCGCCAGCGGCGGCAGCTCCGCCCGGATCCGCTCCAGCAACTCCTCGACCTGGGACTCGTCGCCGATGTCGGCCGCAAGGGTGTGGATCCGGCAGCGGTAGCGCTCAGTGATGTTGGCGATCACCTGTTGTGCGTCCGCGTCGGGTGCGCGGCGGCCGGTCAGCACGATGTCACCGGCACCGAGTTGGGCCAGGTAGGACGCCGTGTGTAGGCCGAGGGCACCAAGGCCCCCGGTGATCAGATAGCTCCGATCGCCCTGCGGCTGCAGCGGGTTGGGCATCTGCAGCACGATCTTGCCGATATGCCGCGCCTGCTGCATGCGCCGGAACGCGGTTTTGGCTTCGCTCAGGGGGTAGATCTCGGCGGACAGCGGTGCCCACTCGCCGCTGCCCAACCCGTCCGACACTTCGGCCAGCAACCGCCGGATGCGCTCGGGGTCTTGCAGAATGGTCCCGTCCAGCGCCACCACTTCGTAGTCGATGTCGGGGCGGGCCTCCGCCATTCGCTCCGGAGTCCAGATGTCTCGCTTGGCGATCTCGGCGAAGCGGCCGCTGTGGGCGGTGGCCCGTACGGTCGCTTCGACAAAGCCCTCGTTGGTCAGGCTGTTGAGCACCACGTCGACGCCGGCACCGCCGGTGTCGGCGAGGATTTGGTCGGCGAAATCCGTTGTGCGCGAGTCGTACACATACTCGACGCCCAACTTGCGCAGGGTCGCGCGCTTGTAGGCGCTGGCGGTCGCGAAGACGGTCGCCCCGTGCTGCTGCGCCATTTGGATGGCGGCCAGTCCGACACCACCGCTCGCGGCGTGAATCAGGACGCGGTCACCGGGCCTCAGCTGCGCCCAGTCGAAGGCGAGCCGGGCCGTGAGTGCGGCAGCCGGAATGGTCGCCGCGGCCACCGCGCTGAGCCCGTGCGGTACCGGCGCCAGCAATTGAGCGGGAACATTGATCCGACTGGCAAATGCTCCCTGCATGAAGCCGAAGACGCGCTGGCCGACCTCGAATCCGGTTACGCCGGCACCCAACTCGGTGACGATGCCGGAGAAGTCGCCGCCGATCAGCCCCGGATCGCCCGGGTAGAGGCCCAGCACATTGAGCACATCCCGGAAGTTCAGACCGGCGGCCTCCACCCGAACTTGCACCTGGCCCGCAACCGGCGACAGCACTTCCGTCTCGGCGAGTCGCAAGTTGTCGATGGCGCCGCGTTCGGTCGGCGCGAGGACATAGTCGCCCGCGCGCGGCACCGCGAGGTGACCGCTGCGCGCCCATGGCACCAGCCTCGATGCCAGGAACTTTCCTTGCCGCAGTGCCAGTTCCGGCTCTTGAACGGATCCGTCCGGTGTGCGGAGCAGGCGCGCTAGCGAGTGCGCGGCCGCATCCGATCCGTCGTGGTCGATCAGCCTGCAGCGCAGTGTGGGCTGCTCGGCGATGGCGGTGCGTCCCAGCCCCCACAGCGCCGCCTGCACGGGATCGACCTGCTCGCCGGCTTCGGTCGCCACCGCTCGTTCGGTAACGATCCACAGCCCGCCGGGCAGTTGCACTCCCTCTTCGGCCAGCAGGGCGCGCATGGCGCCGAGGAGGTTGTCGACGTCGGCCTCCAGCCGAGCGCCGAATTCGTCACTTGACTCCTCCGCGTTCGGCCGGCCCCTGCCGCGCCAGACGATGCCGGTGACCGGCGTACCGCTCTCATGCGCGTGCGCGATGAGCTGCTGCCAGCCCTGCCGGCCCATCGCCCCTTCGGACCGGATACAACCCGGCAACTCGGCCGCCAGCTCGTCGAACCCTGCGACCAGCCATGGGCCGGGGGCCTTCTCGCCGTGCCCGGGATCGCTGATCGCCTCCGGCACCGGCACCTCGTGCCAGCCAAGCGTGTACAGCAGCCGGGAAACGTCGCCGCCAAGCCCGCGCAACAAGGCTTCCCGGGGCGCGCGTTTGACGGTGAACTCGCGTATTCCGGCGAGGTGACGGCCATTCCGATCCACGAAATCGAGATCGAAGACCTGCGTTTCGCTTTCGACGCCGCCGGTACGCCACTTCGCTCGGCAATAGAACCGCTGCGGCATCCGATCCGACAGCACCACCCGCCCGTACCGCAGCGGGAGAAACAGATCCGGAACCGCTCCGCGTTCGGTCGCCGCTAGCAGCGCCGGGAAGGCCGGGAAGGCGACGCCCGTGCACAGGTCCAGCAGCACCGGATGGACCGGCTCACTTCCCAGGTGTTCGGCGAGTTCATCGCCGACGACGACATCGCCGATCGCCTCACCTTCGCCCACCCACAGCGATTTCAGGGACGTCGACCAGGTCGGACCCCATGCCAGCTCCATGTCGGCGAAGGTGTCGAACAGCTGCTGGGGACGGGTGCGGTTCAACCGCTCGATCGCCGCTTCGACGGGGTCCGCCGGATCAACTGCCGACTCTTCGTCGACACCGGTGAAGACGGCGCCATCGGCGTTCAGCGCCCACTCGGCATCGCGGACGCCATATGGGCGGCTGTGCACTTGGAAGGTCCAGCCGCCGCGATCCTCGGAGGGATGCAATGTCAGCTGCACCTCGCGAGATTGCTTGTCGGCCAAGATGATCGGCTCATAGAAGAAGACGTCTCGCACGTGAGCCGGCGTTCCGACCGCCGCGAGGGCCATCGCCGCGTAGGTCGCGCCCGGAACGACGACGGTGCCATAGATGACGTGATGGGACAGCCACGGCTGGGACTTGACGGACAACCGGCTGGTATAGACGACGTCACCCGAGGCGAGGTCCTTTTCAGCGCCCAAGATGGCGGATACCGTGCCGCCCTGAGCATCGGTGCCTGCGATCCCGGACGCCTTGGGCCAAAAGTGCCGGCGCTGGAACGGATAGGTGGGCAGGTCGAGCCTGCGGCGTGGGAGTTGTTGCAGCGCAGCGAACTCGAGCCGATGTCCGGCAACGTACGCCGCGGAAAGCGCTTCGGCCATCTGGCGCCGGGCGCCCGCTCCCTTGCGCAGGGAAACGATCGCCCGTGGCGCCGGCGAGTGTTCCGGCCAGACCTGCACCGCAGCCGCGGTCAGAATCGGTTGCGGCCCGATCTCCATCAACACCGAGCATCCCAGCGCCGCCAGCGTGCGGACGCTCTCGGTGAACTGCACCGGCTGGCGGGAATGCCGCCGCCAATATTGCGCGTCGAGCGCGGTTTCCGCCGTGAGCACGGCGCCGGTGCGGTTGCAGACCAGCGGCCGTGTCGGGGTGGCGAACTGCAGCCGCGCCGCATAGGACTCGAATTCGTCGAGCGCCGGCTCTAGCAGCTCCGAGTGGAAGGCGTGGCTGGTATCCAGCCAGGTGCAGCGGATCCCGTCATCGCTGAAGATCGCGACAATCTTTTCCAGCTCGGCACCCGGACCCGACAGCACCGTATTGCGGCCGTTGTAGGCGGCGACCGAAACGGCGGAGAACTGCTTGGCTGCGTCCTCCACCTGCTCGGCGTCGGCGAACACCGCCACCATTCGGCCGCCCTCGGCCAGATTGCCGAAGAGCCGGCCGCGTTCGGCCATCAACCGTGCCCCGTCCTCGAGGCTGAAGACTTCGGCCACGCATGCCGCCGCATACTGGCCGACGCTGTGCCCAAGCACAACGTCGGGTTCGATGCCCCACGACTGCCACAACCGGGCCAGGCCCATCTCGATCGCGAAGAGCGCCGGCTGAGCAAAAGAGGTGTGCCGCAACGCGTCTCCCCCGGAGTCGCGGTCGGTGTCGAACACCACCTCCAGCAACGGACGCGGCAGCAGATCTTCGACCGCTTCCGCGCACCTCGTCACCGTTTCGGCGAATACCGGCTCCGTGTCGAACAATTCGCGAGCCATCCCCGGGTACTGGCTGCCCTGGCCGGTGAACAGCCACGCCGTCTTCGGCGGGTCGGCACACTCGCCGCGGACCACACCCGGTCGCACCCGGCTCTCGGCCAATTCGGCCAATGCGTCGCGGGCACCTTTGACGGAATCGACGACCAGGGCGGCGCGGTGTTCGAAATGCGAACGCCCGACGCCGGCCGTGAAGCACACGTCGGCGATGTCAACCTCGGGGTGTGCGTCCAGCCAGGTGCCGTAGCGCTGCGCCAAGGCCGCCAACGCCTGCGGCGAGCGCGCCGACAACGCAAACACGCCGAGCCAATCACCCGAGACGCCCGACTCCGGCGCCGTCGCGTCACCGTTTGCGGGGTCGCCGGCCACCGTTTGCGGCGGCGCCTCCTCGAGCAGCACATGGGCGTTCGTGCCGGTGAACCCGAACGAGCTCACTCCGGCCCGGCGGGGCCTGCCGTCGGTCTGCCAGGGCATCGCCCTGTCCACCACCCGCACCGGCAACGAGTCCCACGGAATATGCGGCGAGGGATTCTGGAAATGCAGGTTCTGCGGCAGAAGTTCGTGCTGCAGAGACAACACGACCTTGATCAAACCGGCGACCCCCGCGGCCGACTCGAGGTGGCCGAGGTTGGTCTTCGCCGATCCAATGAGCAAGGGCCGGTTCGGGTCACGGCCGGCGCCGTAGACGGCCGCCGCGGCCTGCACCTCGATCGGGTCACCCAGGGAGGTACCCGTGCCGTGCGCTTCGAGGTAATCGATGTCTGGACCGGCGACGCCGGCCCGGGCCAGCGCCGCGGAGATAAGCCGCTGCTGCGCACCCCCGTTGGGCACGGTCAAACCGCTGGAGGCGCCGTCCTGATTGACCGCGCTGCCCCGAATGACGGCACAGACGCGGTCGCCACTGCGCTGCGCATCGCTCAGCCTCTTGAGCACCAGAACGCCGCAGCCTTCACTGCGCACGTAGCCGTCGGCGGCGGCGTCGAAGGTCTTGCACCTTCCGTCCGGCGACAACATCCGGGCGCGGGAGGCGGCGACGATCGAGGCCGGACTCAGCAAGACGTTCACCCCGCCGGCCAGCGCCAGATCGCAGTCACCGGAGTGCAACGCCTGGCAAGCCTGATGGACGGCCACCAGCGAGGAGCTGCACGCGGTGTCCACCGCCACGGCCGGTCCTTCCAGCCCGAGCGCGAACGCGACTCGGCCCGCGATGGCATTGAGCGCATTGCCGGTGATGAAGTGTGCTTCGATGCTCTCGACCGAGTCCCGCGACAGCAGGTGTGAGTATTCGTTGGCGGCCACGCCGACGAAGATGCCGCTTCGGCTACCGCGCAGGGCCGCAGGGGAATAGCCGGCGCGTTCCAGCCCCTCCCAAGCGATCTCCAGCATCAACCGCTGCTGCGGGTCCATCCATAAGGCCTCGCGCGGGGAGATACCGAAGAACTCCGGATCGAATTCGTCGATCCCGTCGAGGAATCCGCCGCTGCGGCTGTAGATCTTGCCCGGCGTTTCGGGGTCCGGGTCGTAGTACTCGTCGATTTCGAAGCGGTCATCCGGGATCTCCCGGATCGCGTCGACAGCGCCGGACAGGACTTCCCAATACGCTTCGGGATCGGGCGAGGCCGGAAAACGGCACGCCACCGCGACGATCGCGATCGGCTCGTCCGCGGACCCGGTCGACAGCGACGGCGGCGGCTGGGTAGCCGCCTTGGAGCCCGCCTGCGCGGTGAGGCCGAGGACGTCGGTGAGCAGGTACTCCGCCACGTCGGTGACACGCGGGTAGTCCATCGCCAGGGTCGCCGGCAGTTCCTTGCCCACCGCATGTTCCACGCGGCGCCGCAATTCGACCGCCATCAGCGAATCCATGCCCAGGTCGAAGAATCCGGCCTCCTCCCGAATCTCCGCCGCGTCGATCCGTGTCACCTCGGCGACAACATCGCGCAGGTAATCGACGAGGAGTTTCTTGCGCTGCTGCGCCGGGGCGAGGGTGAGCTGTTCCACGAACCGCGTGGGCCCAGCGGAAGGTTCGGGGGCCGTCACCGACTCGGGCACCTCGCGGCCGACCTCCTCGAGGAAGGACCGCTTGCCCGCCTGCTGATAGAGCGGCAGGAAACGGGACCAGTCGATCCGAGCCACCACCCCTTGCGTCGCAGAAGCCACGATGAGCTCGGCCATTCCGGCCAGCGCATCAGCGGGCGGCAGCGTGCGGACTCCGCGTTGCTCCAGTCGCGCACGTGCGTCTTCGTCGGCCATGCCGGCCGTCCACGGACCGAAGTTGACGCTCACCGCAGTGACACCCTGCTCGCGGAGCCGCCAGGACAATCCGTCCAGGAAGGCGTTGGCCGCGCCGTATGCGGTCTGGCCAAAGCTGCCCCATACCGAGGCGATCGAGGATGTGCTGAGGAAGAAGTCCAGCGCCAGGTCCACGGCAGCCTCGCTCAAATGCCAAGCGCCCCAGACCTTTCCCGCGAACACCCGATCCACTTCAGCATCGTCCAGGTGGCGCAGCGGCGTGTTACCGATCTCTCCGGCGGCATGGACGATCCCGGCGAGCGGCGGTAGTTTGGCCTGCACGGTGGCCAGCAGGCGAGCAACGTCGTGCGGATTGGCGACATCGGCTGTGATGACCCGCGTTTGGCAGCCCCACTGTTCGCGCATGGCATCGATCCGCCGTTGCGCCGCATCGCTGGGCGGGCGCCGGCCCGTCAACACCAGGTGCCCGGCACCGTGCGCGGCCAGGTATCCGGCGATTTCCAGCCCGACCGCGCCCAATCCACCGGTCACCAAATAGGTGGCCTCGGCACGCAAGGCGAGCGGTGTTCCGATCGGCCGCCCTTCGCGCCGGGTCAGCCGGGCGACATAGACACCTTCGTCTCGCAGCGCGACTTGGTCTTCGCCACGCGGCCCTGCCACCACCTGACTGATCAACCGGGTCCACTCGCCGGCAGTGCCTTCGGACAGATCAGCCAGCCCGCCCCACAACTGCGGATGCTCGAGGGAAGCGGCGCGCCCGAACCCCCACAGACAGGACTGTGCGGGCCGTACGCTGTCGGCCGCGGTGACACGTTGCGCGCCACGGGTTATCAGCCAGATGGGTGCGCGGATTTCGGCGGCGGCAGCGGCGCGGAAGAGTCGACGCGTTCCGCCCAGGACATGGTGTTGCATCCGCAACAAGGAACGCATCGATGGCGCATTGCCCCGATCGAGCCCCGCGCAATGCAGGATGCGTAGCGTCGGTTGCTCTGCCGCCGCCGCGCGCAGCGCCGATTCGAGCCGCTCCTCTTCGGCGTCGGACACCGGCAGCCCGACGATCCGGAACGGATGACCCTGAGCGGTCAGCGCGTCGGCTAACGGTGCGACCGCTTCGGCGTCATCGCCGATCAACAGCCAGGAAACGGTGTCCGTGCGGGTGGCCGCGGCAACGGATTTCTCCCAACGGATCTCGTACCGAGCATCCGCAATGGACTCGGTTTCCCGCTGTCGGTTGTGTTGTGCCGCAAGCCTGGTCAGCACGTCGGTGGTCTGCCGGCTGGCGTTCGCACCGTCGATCAGCGCGGCAAGTTCCTCGATCCGGCCGTCCTCGAGAAGTTGGACGGCTTCGGTGCGCGTGGCATCGGCTTTCGCGGGCACCTGGGTGGATGGAACGTCGTTGTCCCGGAACCAGTACCGGCGATGCTGGAACGGATAAGTGGGCAAGTCGAGCTTGCGCGTCGGCCCCTGCTGCAGAGCCCCGAAGTCCGGCAGGTGACCGCCGGTGTAGGCGGTGGCAAGGGCTTCGATGATCTGGCGGTGGTCGCCGCCGGTTCGGCGCAACGACGGGATCGCCCGCGGCGCCGCCGCCCGGTCAGGCCATGCCCGCAAAGCCGCGGCGGTGAGCACCGGTTGCGGACCCACCTCCAGCAGCATGGCGCAATTGAGATCGGCCAGGGTGGCCACACTCTTGGCGAATTCGATCGGCTGGCGCGCGTGGCGGCGCCAGTACGGTCCATCGAGTTTCGCATTCCGGCCGAGGGCGGCGCCGGTGCGGTTGCATACCAGAGTCCGTTGTGGCGAGCAGAAATCGAATCGGCTTGCGTACGACTCGAATTCATCGAGGGCCGGGTCCAGCAGCGCTGAATGGAACGCGTGGCTGGTGTCCAGCGACTCGCATCGAACACCGTCGGCGGTCAAGCTGGCCACCGCCCGGTCCAGATCCTCTGCTGGTCCCGACAGCACGGTATTGGCACCGTTGTAAGCGGCCACCGAGAGCCGCGGGAATTCGTCGGTGAAGCCCTCGACCCGCTCCGCGGCGGCGAAGACCGCCACCATCCGACCGCCCGCGGGCAAACCGCCGAAGAGGCGACCGCGTTCGGCGAGCAACGACGCTCCGTCCTCGAGGCTGAACACACCGGCGACGCATGCGGCGGCATACTGGCCGACGCTGTGACCCAGCACCACGTCGGGTTCGAGGCCCCACGACTGCCAGAGCCTCGCCAAGCCCATCTCCACGGCGAACAACGCCGGCTGGGCGTTGTTCGTCCGCCGCAGATCTTCGGAACTCGCGGGGTCGAAAATGACGTCCAACATTGGCTTTTCGAGCGCGCCATCGACCACCGCCGCGCAACGGGTCATCGTTTCGGCAAACACCGGTTCGGTTTCGAACAACTCCCGGGCCATGCCGGCGAACTGGCTGCCTTGACCCGGAAACAACCACGCCGTCTTCGGCCTGTCGTCGCACGTTCCCCGCACCAAACCCGGCGCGGGACGGTCGTCGGCGAGCGCCCCGAGCAACTCCGCGGCGGACTCCGTCGAATTGACCACCAACGCGGCGCGGTGCTCGAAGTGAGCTCGGCCGACGCCGGCGGTGAAGCACAGCTCTGACAGGCTGGTATCCGGATGCGCGCTCAACCAGCTGCGGTATCGACCGGCCAGCTGCGCCAAGGCTTCTGGGGTGCGCGCCGACAGCGGCAGCACGCTGAATCCTCCGTCCGCGGTCTTCGCGACGGGTACCGCGGGCGCAGCGAGCTGGGGCGCTTCCTCGAGGATGACGTGCGCGTTGGTCCCGGAGAAGCCGAACGAACTGACCCCCGCAACCCGGGGTCGACCGTTGCGCTCCCAGCTGGTGGCCTCGTCCACCACCCGCACCGCAAGCCGATCCCACGGGATGTAGGGCGATGGGTTCTCGAAGTTCAGGTGCTTCGGCAAAACCTGGTGCTCGAGCGACAGGACAACCTTGATGATTCCGGCGATCCCCGCGGCGGCTTCCAGATGCCCGATATTGGTCTTCACCGACCCGATCAACAGCGGCCGGCCCGCATCACGACCCTCGCCGAGTACCGCGGCCGCGGCCTGGACTTCGATCGGGTCGCCCAGCGATGTCCCGGTCCCATGCGCCTCCAGGTATCCCACGTCGCGGGCGGAGACGCCGGCGCGCTTCAGCGCCTCGGCGATGACGCGCTGCTGGGCGACACCGTTCGGCACGGTCAGTCCGCCCGACGCGCCGTCCTGATTCACCGCGCTGCCGCGGACCACCGCCCGAATCCGGTCACCGTCGCGGATCGCGTCGTCCAGCCGTTTGAGGACGACGACACCGCATCCCTCACCGCGCACGTAGCCGTCCGCCGCCGCGTCGAACGTCTTGCAGCGGCCATCGGGCGCGAGCATGTGCGCCCGCGAAAAGGTCATCATCGTGGCCGGGCTGAGCAGGACATTCGCACCGCCGGCCAGCGCGAGGTCACATTCCCCCAGCCGCAGCGCTTGGCAAGCCTGATGGACCGCCACCAACGACGAGCTGCACGCGGTGTCGACCGTGACGGCCGGGCCCTGCAGCCCCAACCGGTAACTGATCCGCCCGGCTGCCGCGGCGGCCGCCGTCCCGATCGCCATGTACGCGTCGATCGCGTCGTACTTCAGCTCATCCGAGACCATCGCCAGGTAGTCATGGGTGGACAGACCAATGAAAACCCCGGTGTTGGTATTCGCCAAAGCCGTTGGGGCCGTGCCTGAATGCTCCACCGCCTGCCATGCCGTCTCCAGCAACAGCCGATGCTGTGGGTCCATCAGCATGACCTCACGCGCCGATACCCCGAAGAACGGCGCATCGAACCCCACTGCGTCGTCGACGAAGCCCGCCCGTCGGCTCACAATCTTCCCGGGCGCGTCGGCATCGGGGTCGAAGAATTCCTCGACACGCCACCGGTCCGGGGGCACCTCTGACACCGCATCCCGCCCGTGCCGCAGCACGTCCCAGAACTCCGACGCGTCGGCAGCACCCGGAACACGGGCTGCGTAGCCGACTATCGCGAAACCCGATGCCTTCTCTGTTGAAGCTTCGGCGGTTCCCATGCATCTGTCCTCTCGCATCGACCCGCGAAGGTAGATCCCCGGGGCCGGCCTCCGGCGACGGGTCCGTAACTCCGGACCAAACCGTGTGACCCGATCACTGCACCACATGCCGACCCGGTACGCAGGAGAATCGTTCCCCCTACGGCGAGTAGTGTCGCCGGATGCCAGACTGCGTCCCACGCCGGGCCGCCCATCACCCTAATCGGTAGCCCCGCCTGTCGCTGCGAGCACGTGCGGCCCGGCATGTCGGGGACGGTGGGTGCCGAAGAAGCTATCTTGATCTCGCCAGCGGCCGGCCGGAACCGCAGCGCTGGCGGAACGAGGAGAAGATATTGCGTATCGGGAAAATCACCATCGGCTCAATCCGTGATTGGACGCCGAGCCCAGGAGTTCTCATCTCCTGGCACCCGACACCCACGGCCCGGGAAAGGGCCCGGCAAGCGCCGGTCAGCCCGGTGCCCGTCAGCTATATGCAGAGTCAGCATCTTCGGGGTTATCACCGGCAAACGACCTCGGGGCTCGACTATTCACGGCAAATCATCGCGACCTGCGAAGTCCCCGGCCAGTGCGACATCTCCGCCATGAATGACGCGCTCAATGCATATTTGCGCCGGCACGACACGTATCGCAGCTGGTTTGAGCACACCGACGCGGGCGACATCATTCGGCATACCATCGACGATCCCGCCGATATCGAATTCGCGCCCACCGACCACGGCGAAATGGCCGTTGACGACTTGCACAACCATGTGGTGGCCACACCCGATCCGCTGCACTGGGAGTGCTTCAGCTTCGGGATTGTCCAAAACGAGAATCACTTCACCTTCTACGCGAGCATCGACCACGTCCACGGGGACGCGGCGCTGATCGGCATCACGATGGTGGAGTCCCACGCGCTGTACATGGCGTTGACGGGTGGCGCGGGGCCCCTTGCGCTGCCCGCCGCCGGCAGCTTTGACGATTTCTGCGCCGAAGAGCGCCGCTACACGTCAGACTTGACCCTGGATTCGCCGCAGGTGCGCGCGTGGATCGACTTCGCCGAGAACAACGATGGAAGCCTGCCGGAGTTCCCTTTGCCACTGGGAAATCCGTTGGAGCCCAGCAAGAGTGAGATGATCACGGACACCCTGATGGACGCGCAACAAACCGCGAGATTCGAAGCGGCCTGCTCGGCGGCGGGTGCGCGCTTCGTCGGCGGCTTGTTCGCCTGCCTCGCCCAGGTGGAACACGAATTCACAGGTGCCGCCACCTATTACGGACTCACCCCCAGAGATACCCGAAAAACTTCGGACAACTTCATGACCCAGGGTTGGTTTACCGGCTTGGTTCCGATCACCGTGCCGATTGCCGCCGTGTCCTTTAGCGATGCCGCCTGGGCGGCTCAGAGTTCTTTTGACTCGAGTCTGAACATGGCGAAGGTCCCCTATTACCGCGTGCTGGAATTGGCGCCGTGGCTGAGCAGGCCCCGCCCTAACTTTCCGGTGACAAATTTTTTGCATGCGGATGCCGCTCCGATGAACGCCGTGCTCGCGGCAGCTGAGATGGGCTACACCAACAACATTGGGATCTACTCCGACGGAAGATATTCGTACCAGCTAACGATCTATACCTTCCGGTACGAGGAAGGCACCGCGATGGCGATAATGTTTCCAGACAACGCGGTTGCCCGAAAATCAGTCGCCCGGTATGTCGCGGCAATGAAGTCCGTCTGTATGCGGGTCGCTGATAGCGGGCATTGGGGGCGCGTTGCCTAGCGGGGAACAGTGCGATGGCTACTGATTTTCTCCGGACTCGGCCTTTTCACGCGGCCGGGAGCGTAGCGAGGTCGATGTGCGACGGCTAGCTGATTTTGTGGTGCGTTGGCCCGGGGTCGTCATAGGTTTCTGGGTCCTGATCGCGGTCGCACTGCCGCTGACGTTCCCGCCCCTGAACGAGATGGCGCAGAAGCACCCACTCGCGATGCTGCCGAGCGGCGCGCCGTCGAGCGTGGCCGCCCGGAAGATGACCGAAGCGTTTCACGAATCGGGCGCCGAAAACCTCATGCTGGTGGTGCTCAGCGATGAGAAAGGGCTTGGGCCCGCCGACGAAGCCACCTACCGCAAGCTGGTGAGCGCCCTGCACGACGACCGGCGCGACGTGCTGATGTTGCAAGATTTCGTCAGCACGCCGCCCTTGCGTCCGGTTTTGACCAGTAAGGACCGCAAATCCTGGGTGCTGCCGGTCGGCCTCGCCGGCGAATTGGGCACACCAAAGTCCTACGCCGCCTACCTCCGCGTTGCCGACATCGTCAAACACAACGTCGCCGGATCCCCGTTGACAGCGAACCTGACCGGACCCGCTGCCACCGTCAGCGATCTCACCGTCGCGGGCGAGCGGGATCGCCTTCCGATTGAACTGGCGATCGCCGCCCTGGTGCTCGTCGTCCTGCTGGTGGTCTACCGCAACCCACTCACCATGCTGCTGCCGCTGCTCGCGATCGGAGCGTCGATGGTGATCGCGCAGGCCGTCGTCGCCGGAATCTCGCAAATCGGCGGCCTAGGCGTTTCGAACCAGTCCATCGTCTTCTTGAGCGCCATCATCGCCGGCGCGGGAACCGACTACGCGGTCTTCCTGATCAGCCGCTACCACGACTATCTGCGACGCGGCGCGGACTTCGACGAAGCCGTGCGGCGGGCGCTCACCTCGATCGGAAAAGTGATCGCCGCATCCGCGGCCACGGTCGGAATCACTTTCCTCGGAATAAGTTTCGCCCGAATGGGTGTGTTCTCCACGGTGGGTGTCTCGTCGGCCATCGGGATCGGCGTCGCCTTCCTCGCTGCGATGACCTTGCTGCCCGCCATCCTGGTAGTGGCCGGGCCGCGCGGCTGGGTCAAGCCCCCACGCGAACTGACCGCCCGGTTCTGGCGACGTTCGGGGATTCGCATCGTGCGCCGGCCCGGCGTGCATCTGGTTGCCAGCGTGCTGGTGCTGATCATCCTCGCCAGCTGTGCGGGCTTGGTGCGCTACAACTACGACGACCGCAAGGCCCTGCCGTCCTCGGCACCGAGTTCGATCGGGTATGCCGCGCTGGATCGCCACTTCCCGGTCAATCAGTCCATTCCCGAATACATCCTCGTCCAGTCACCGCACGACCTGCGTACGCCGCGGGCGCTTGCGGATCTGGAGCAGATGGCCGACCGAGTCAGCCAACTGCCGAACATCGCTGCGGTCAGCGGCGTGACCCGGCCCGCGGGCGCGGTGCCGGAACAGTTCAGGGCCACCTACCAGGCGGGCGCCATCGGCGCTCGCCTGGGCGCCGGTTCGGCCCTGATCAGCGACCACGCCGATGATCTCAACCGACTGCTCGCCGGGGCCAACACCCTGGCCGACAACCTCGGCGATGTGCGGGGCCAGGTCAACCAGATGGTCGCAGGGATGCAAGGCCTGACCGAGGCTTTCACTTCGATGAGGACCCAGTACGGCGGCGACAAGTTGGTCAAGGAAGTCGTCACCGCCGCCAAGCTCGTCAGCAGCATCAATTCCCTCGGCCATACCATCGGCGTCAACTTTGCGGCCGTCAAGGACATGTTCGCCTGGGTGGCCCCGGTGCTGGCGGCGCTCGAGGGCAACCAGGTTTGCGATGCCGATCCGTCCTGCAGCGCCACCCGCGCCCAATTCGAGCGTGTGGTCAATGCCCGCGGTGACGGAAGCCTCGACCAGATCAACGATCTGGCGGGACAGCTCCAGGCGTTCCAAGACCGGCAGACCCTCAACGCCTCGGTGGATCACCTGCGTGGTGCACTCGCCAACTTCGTCAAGGCGCTGCATGCCATGGGGCTGGACCAGCCCGGCGGCCTGCAGGCCGACCTGAACCATCTGCAACAAGGCGCTGACCGGTTCGCCAGCGGAAGCCGGCAAGTGGCCGATGGGGTGGACCAACTCGTCGACCAGATCAAACAGATGGGTACGGGGCTCGGCGAGGCGTCGGCGTTCCTCCTCACGCTGAAACGCGACGCGGCGGAACCGTCGATGGCGGGGTTCAACGTTCCGGCGCAGCTGCTGCACATGGAGGAGTTCAAAAAGGCCGCCAAGGCGTTCATTTCGCCCGACGGGCACTCGGTGCGGTATTTGGTGCAGACCAAACTCAACCCGTTCAGCGCCGAGGCGATGGATCAGGTCAGCGCGATCAGCGATACCGCCAGAGGAGCCCAACCGAATACGTCATTGGCGGATGCGTCGATATCGATGGCCGGATATCCCGTTACGCTCCGGGACACGCGAGACTTTTACGAGCACGACATCAAATTCATCATTGTCGTCACCATCATCGTCGTGCTGATGACGCTGATCGCGCTGCTGCGTGCGGTCGTCGCGCCGCTGTATCTGGTCGCTTCCGTCGTTATCTCGTACTTGTCGGCGGTGGGTATCGGCGTCCTGACATTTCAATTCCTACTGGGCCAGCAATTACATTGGAGCGTCCCGCCGTTGGCCTTTGTGGTATTGGTCGCCGTCGGGGCCGATTACAATATGCTTTTCGTCTCGCGAATGCGTGAAGAATCCCCGAACAGCATGCGTTATGGCGTCATCCGCGCGTTGAGTTCGACCGGCGGTGTGATCACCGCGGCGGGTTTGATCTTCGCCGCCTCGATGTGGGGCCTGGTGTTTTCCAGCATCGGCACCGTCGTCCAGGGTGGCTTCGTGATCGGGATCGGAATCTTGCTCGACACCTTTCTGGTCCGCACCATAACGGTGCCCGCCTTGGCTACGCTGGTCGGGCGGGCCAGCTGGTGGCCGTCACGGCCGGGAGCGCAGCGGTCGCGAGCCCAGTCACCGGCCGGGACCGCGGACTAGTACCAGTCAGCTGCGAGGCCGACGAGCGATATGCGACACTACGAGACCAAGTCGGGCAGGCGGGAAGTGGCGATGCGGCAAGTACTCGCAGGAGTTACCGCTGTGGTAACCCTCGGCGTCACAGGATATTTCGGCCTCGGGATCGCGACGGCCGATGACGAGCCCGGCGACGGGACGGCGTACGCGTTGGGCGGCGCGCACGTTCCCGGCATTCCGTACGACGAGTACGGCAGGCGCCTGGGTGCCGGCTGGTTTCCCGGGCTGAGCCGAGAGATCGTCGACTACCCGGCGGGGCAGGTGCAGGGCCACGTGCTCGAACGGCTCTTTCCGGGGATTGGTCGGCTCGATGAATCCTTCCCGGGTTTGGGCGTGGATGGCCCCAGCGTCGGCGAGTCGGTCGCCGTGGGGACCGAGAACCTGGATGCGGCGATCCGCAGGGGTGGGCCCGGTGCCGCGATCGGGTTGTCCGAGGGTTCGCTTGTGGTTGACGCCGAGCAGGCCCGGCTCGCGAACGATCCGACCGCTCCCCCACCAAACCAATTGGTCTTCAGCACATTTGGCAATCCGGTCGGGCATCACGCCTTCGGCGAGAGTTTCCTGACCTCATTCTTTCCGGTCGGCGCCGTCGTTCCTGCAATGGACTACCGCATACCGCCCCCCGTGGAAAGCCAATACGACACCAAGGCCTTCGTCGCCGCCTACGACATGATCGCCGACTTTCCGGACCGGCCGGACAACCTGTTAGCGCTGGCCAACACGCTCGTGGGCGAAGCGACCGGTCATACCGCGGTCGCGTTCACCGACCCCAGCATGGTGCCGCCGCAGAACATCAGGACGACCGTCAACTCCAGGGGCGCGAAGACGACGACGTATCTGATTCCCGAAAGGCACCTCCCGCTGGTACTGCCCTTGGGCTACCTGGGCGTGCCGGAAGACGTGCTGAATCAGCTCGACGCGGAGCTGACCCCGATGGTGAATGCGGGCTACTCGCGCAACGACGACCCGCTTACCGCTCCGCTTCAAGTGGATCCAGTGCGGGGCTTCGACCCCGCGGCCGTGATCGCACCGGCCAGTCAGGCCACCTTCGGCGGGGGCGGCGATCCCTTTTCGCAGCTGATGTCCAGTGCCATGGCTGCGCTGAATCAGGGCAACCGCTGACCTTGAGGGTGTAGACACGCCCGGGCGTATGGCGGCGATAATGACCCAAATTCGCCCACGTCAAAGGAGACGCGATGAGCAAACCCCCGACGGACCGCCCGCTGCGCGTCATCCAGTGGACGACCGGCAACATCGGGCGACGTTCGCTGCACGCCATCATCGGCAGGCCGGACATGGAGTTGGTCGGGGTGTACGCGCACGGAGCGGACAAGGTCGGCGTGGATGCCGCCGAACTGGCCGGCTGGCCGAAACCGACCGGCGTGCGCGCGACGAACGACATTGACGCGCTGATCGCCCTAGGTGCCGACGCGTGCTGCTACAACCCGTTGTGGCCCAACATCGATGAGCTGGTGCGCTTGCTGGAGGCGGGCGTCAACGTGTGCTCCAGCGCGGCCTGGATCACCGGCGGCAAGCAGACGCCCGAGGACCGCGAACGCATCGTGGATGCTTGCAAACGAGGCGGTTCGACGATCTTCGGCAGTGGGGCGCACCCGGGCATGACCAACATGGTGGGCATGGTGCTCAGCGGCGCGTGCGAACGCGTCGACGAAATCCGGATCACCGAGTCCGTGGATTGCTCGACCTACGAGTCGGCGGAAACGCAGACGGCGATGGGCTTCTCGCAGGATCCCGACACGCCGGGGCTGGCGGAAAGCGTGCGGCGCGAAAGCGAGGTCTTCGCCGAATCGGCCGCCATGATGGCAGACGCGATCGGCGCGAAGCTGGACCGGATGACCTTCGACGTGACCTTCACCGCGGCCACCGGGGATTCGGATCTGGGCTTCATGAAAATCCCCGCGGGAACGGTCGGCAGCGTCTATGGATACCACCGCGGCTGGCAGGGCGACCGCAACGTGGTCAGCGTCGGGTTCAACTGGACCATGGGCAATCATGTGGTGCCGCCCAAGCCGCTGGAGCACGGCCACGTCATCCAGGTGTACGGACTGCCCAACATGCGGACGGTCCTGCATTGCCTGCCACCGAAGGATTGGACGGAGCCCGGGTTCATGGGGTTGGGAATGATCTACACGGCGATGCCGGTGACCAATGCGGTCCCGGCGGTGGTGGCGGCCGAGCCCGGGATCGTGACGCTTGCCGATCTGCCGCCGGTCACCGGCAGGGTGGCCCGGTAACGGCCCGGAACCATATGCGGTTCACCACATCGGAGGCACCCGGAGGAACGCTTGCGTGCACTAAGGTTTAGAGTGCTTAGCTGAGCAAATTGTCGAGGGACATCGGTGTCGTCGGCGACGTAGGTGAGCTTTGCGGCAGCGCCGGGGTGGCGGTAATGCGGAAGGCGGTCAGGTGGTGGCTAGTCCAGACTCAGGTCCACGTACCGGCACCGTGACCCGCGTCCTCAAAAGGGCGTGGATACCGCTGCTTCTGGTGGTGGTCTTGGCCCTTTCGGCGTTGATCGTGTCGCGGCTCCACAAGATTTTCGGCTCGCAGGATCTCAACGCGAACTCCGGCAAGGGGATCGAAATCGTACAGTTCAACCCGAAGGTCGTCGTGTACGACATCACGGGGCCACCCGGGGCCACCGCCAACATCAACTACTGGGACGAGAACGCCAACACCCATCAGGTCAATGCGGCGCCACTGCCGTGGTCGACCACCATCTCGACCACCTTGCCCTCGGTGAGCGCCAACATCATGGCGCAGAGCGACAGCGGTGAGATCAGCTGCAAGATCACCGTCGACGGCGTCGTCCGCGAACAGCGGAACTCCGACGGCCACAACGCGCAGACCTTCTGCCTGGTGAAGTCCGCATGAGCGACGGCACGGGCAAGGGCCACCTGGGCACCGCGGACACCGAGGACACCGGACCGGTCACGACGCCGGCCCAAGCAAAGGCCGAGCGCGGCCACCGGCCATACCTGCCCCACTCGATCCGAATCTTCGCGGTGCCGATCATCGTGGGCTGGGTGTTCGTCACGGTCCTGGTGAACGTCATCGTCCCGACGCTGGAAAAGGTCGGCGAGGCCCATTCGGCGCCGATGACACCGCTGGACGCGCCGTCGATGAAGGCGATGATGCGGCTGGGCCACAACTTCCGCGAGTTCGATTCCAACAGCACGGTCATGATCGTGCTGGAGGGCCAGCAGCCCCTCGGCCCGGACGCGCACCAGTACTACGACAAGCTGATTCGGGACCTCCGCAAGGATCCCCAGCACATCCAGCACATCCAGGACTTCTGGGGCGATCGGCTCACCGCCGCGGGCGCGCAAAGCGCCGACGCCAAGGGCGCGTACGTGATGATCAACCTGGCCGGAAACCAGGGCACCACGCTGGCCAACGAGTCGGTGGACGCCGTGCGCAAGGTGATCGACGAGAACAAGGCACCACCGGGTGTGAAGGCCTACGTCACCGGTCCCGCCGCGTTGTCCGACGACATGCACATCATCGGTAACGCCAGCCTGGCCAAGATCACGCTGTTCACCTTGGGTGCCATCGCGATCATGTTGCTGCTGGTCTATCGGTCCATCGTCACCACGCTGGTCCAGCTGTTCATGACCTTTGTCGCGCTGGCCTGTTCGCGGGGTGTCGTCGCCGTTCTCGCGTACCACAACGCATTTGGGCTCACCACTTTCGCCGCCAACATCCTCACCATGCTGGCGATCGCGGCCGGCACCGACTACGGCATCTTCCTCGTCGGCCGTTATCAAGAAGCGTTGCGCGCCGGCGAGGATCGAGAAACCGCGTACTACACCACCTTCAAAGGGGTGGCCCCGGTTGTGCTGGGGTCGGGGCTGACCATCGCCGGGGCGACGTACTGCCTGAGTTTCACGCGGTTGCCCTGGTTCAACACCATGGGCGCCCCTGTAGCGATCGGCATGCTGGTGGTGGTGCTGGCCGGACTGACGCTGGGTCCGGCGGTTGTCTTCGTGGGCAGTCGCTTTCACCTCTTCGAGTCCAAGCGGGCGGCCAAGCGCGGGCGGCTCTGGCGGCGGGTGGGCACCGCGGTGGTGCGCTGGCCCGCACCGGTTTTGGCCGTGAGCGCCGCGGTCGTGTTGGTGGGCATGGTCGCGTTGCCGAGCTACAAGACGAGCTACAACGACCGCTACTACCTACCGACCTCCGCCCCATCCAATCTCGGGCAGGCGGCCGCCGACCGCCATTTCTCGCAGGCCCGGATGAACCCCGACATGCTGATGGTGGAGTCCGACCATGACATGCGAAACCCGGCCGACATGCTGGTGTTGGACCGGGTCGCCAAGAACGAGATGCGCACGCTCGGCATCGCCATGGTTCAGGACATCACCAGGCCGCTGGGCATTCCGATTCAGCACAGCTCGATACCGTTCCAGAACAGCATCCAAAGCCAGACGACGATGCAGAACATGGGCTTCCTGAAGGAGCGCATCGCCGACATCCTCAGAATGGCCGACGACCTGCAGACCCAGATCGAAACCACACAGCGCCAATACGAGGTGTCACTAGACCTGTCGAACGCCGCGGACGACAGCGCAAAGACCACGGCCGTGACGTCGCAAATCACCGATACCCTGCGTGACCACATCGCGGATTTCGACGACACCTTCCGGCCGATTCGCAGCGTCTTCTACTGGGAGAGGCACTGCTACGACATCCCCGTGTGCATCGGGTTACGGTCCCTCTTCGACACGTTCGACGGGTTCGACCAGCTCGCCGAGCAGTTCCACTACCTCACCGCCGACATCGCGCACACCGCCAAAGCCACCCACGACCTGAATGCGCTGTTTCCCACGCTGATCACCACGCTGAAGACCACCAGGGGCATCACGCTCACCCTGTACCAGACGTTCAAGGCGATGATCGACCAGATGGAGGCGATGAGCAATACGGCGATCGTGATGGGGCAGAGCTTCGACGCGTCGAAGAACGACGACTTCTTCTACCTGCCGCCGGAGGCTTTCGACAACCCCGATTTCCAGACGGGCCTTCGCATGTTCTTGTCGCCCGACGGTAAGTCGGCGCGATTCTTCATCACCCACCAGAGCGATCCGATGACGCCGGAAGGTATTTCGCGGGTCGACGCCGAGCGCACCGCCGCGCAGGAGGGACTCAAGCAGTCGTCTCTGCAGGACGCCAAGGTCTATCTCGGCGGCACGGCCCCGACGTTCAGGGACATGGCCGACGGCGAGAAGTACGACCTGATGATCGCCGTGGTGTCGGCCCTGACGCTGATCTTCATGATCATGCTCCTGCTGACTCGAAGCGTGGTTGCCGCGCTGGTGATCGTCGGCACTGCGGCCAGCTCGATCGCCGCGTCATTCGGCCTGTCCGTGCTCATTTGGCAGGACCTGTTCGGCATCAGAATCCACTGGATCGTGATGGCGCTGTCCGTCATCATCCTGCTGGCCGTCGGATCCGACTACAACCTGCTGCTGGTCTCGCGATTCAAAGAAGAGATCCATGCCGGGCTCAAGACCGGAATCATCCGGTCGATGGCGGGTACCGGTGGGGTGGTGACGGCCGCGGGCCTGGTGTTCGCCTTCACGATGGCCTCGATGCTCGGCAGCGACTTGCGGGTGCTGGGCCAGTTCGGCTCGACGGTGTGCATCGGTCTGCTGCTCGACACCCTGATCGTGCGCACGCTGCTGATGCCGTCGATCGCGACGCTGCTGGGACGATGGTTCTGGTGGCCGCAGGTGGTACACCCCCGCGGCGACAACGCCCGGCGCGCGGTGCCGGCTTAAGTCGGCAGCTGCACGACCACCGCGACGGCTCCGGCACCGACATGCAGCGCCAGCACCGGCCCCAGCGGGGTGATGATCGCCGGCTCGCAGACCGGTAGTCTGCGCGCCAGCTCCGCCGCCACTTCCTTGGCGCCGTCCGGGTTGGCGACGTGATGAACCGCCAGCGCGGCCGGACTGTCGCCGGCGACCCCGCAGACCCGGTCGATCATCGCCTCCGTCGCGTGGGTGACGGTGCGTACCCGTTGCGCCAGAACGAGTTTGCCGTCGTCGATGCGCAGCAGCGGCTTGAGCGCCAGCGCCGTGCCCAGCCATGCCTTGGCGCCGCCGATTCGCCCGCTGCGGCGCAGGTTGTCCAGCCGGTGCACCACCATGAAGGCGTGGCTTTGCCGTGCGGCCGCGGTCGCCGCGCCGGCGACAGCGTCGAGGTCACCGCCGGCGGCGGCGGCCCGCGCGGCGGCCAATGCGATGAAGCCCGTGCCCATGGCGGTCGACTTCGAGTCGACGACCCGTACGTGGGCGTCCAGGTCGGCGGCGGTCCGTTCCGCCGCGCCGCAGGTGCCCGACAGTGCGGACGAAATGTGCACCGCCACCACGCCGTCCCCGCCGCTGTCGGCCAGCGCCTGCTGGTAGGCGTCGGCCAGTTCGGCCGGTGTGGCCGCCGCGGTGGTGGCGTGACGCTTGTAGATGTCGTCGGGGATCTGGTCCACGCCGTCACGCAAATCGACACCGTCGAGCAGGATGTGCAGCGGCACAACCCGTATCGCCCACTGCTCCAGCAAGTCGGCCGGCAAGCGCGCCGACGCGTCGGTCACCACTACGACGGACATCGAGCTACCCGCGTGGCTTGTCGGTGTGAACGCCGGTCTGATTGCGCGGCTCTCCCCCGCAAGCGGGAGGTGCCCCCACCTCATCGCGCTGCGCGTCCCCCGCAAGCGGGCGGTGCCCCCCCTGCATCGTCGCCACGCCGGCTTCGGCCAGGGCCTTCAGCATCAGCTCGGCGACCGCCTGGTGCGCTTCGAAATTCCAGTGAATGCCGTCGGGATTTCCGCGCCCACTCATGATGTGCTCGGCGACAGCCGCTTTGAGGTCCACCAGGGGAACGTCGTGGGTTTGCGCCCACTCCGTGATCGCCGCGGCGGTCGCCGGGCGGCCATGGTGGGCCCTGCCGTAGGTGTCGGCGATATGCACCGACGGCAGCGAGGCCACGATCGGGATACCCGGGCGGTTGAAATCGATTGCGTTGCGGGTCTGTTCGAGGTACTCGGCGCTCAGGTGCGCGGGCAGCGCGGACCGGGCCACCGGCGAGAGCCTGGGCTGCAGCCAGCCGTAGCCGTCGCGGACCCAGCGCCGCACTCGCGGCGGGCGCACGTAGCGGATCAGTTCGCGCAGCGCGGTCGGCAGCACCGACGGCAGCGAATCCATGCCGCCGGTCGCGAAAATGACCGCCCCGGCCCTGGGCAGCGCCGCCCAGGCGCGCGGGTCCTGGGTCGCCGCCCACCAGATATCGCGGCAGGTCCAGCCGATGCGACCGATGAGTTCCACATCCCAACCCAATTGCGCTGCAACGATATTGGGCCAGATGCGCGGATCGTCGGCGGGCAGGCCGCCGGTGGGCCCGTAGTAGGCCAGCGAGTCGGCGAAGATCAGCAGGGTGGGCCGTGCATCAGAGGACATCGTTGGGCACCTGCGCCGAAGCGTTCCACACATCGAGGCGCCAGCGGATGCTGTCGAAACCCGCCCCGGAGTCGTCGGCATGGCCGGAAAGCTGCACCCAGCTGGCGTTGCCCATGCCGCCCAAGGTCGGCCAGTTCGCGACCGGAAGCTTGAGCAGCGCGGCCGACAGCGCGGCGATCAGCCCGCCGTGGGCCACCAGCACCACCGGCCGATCGGCGTGCTGGGGGCCACCCCATTCCGGCTCGCCGGAGACCAGTTCGGTAACCAACGGAACGCTGCGGGCGGCGACGTCGACCCGGCTTTCGCCACCATGGGGCGCCCAGGTGGCGTCTTCCCGCCAGGCCAGCCGGGCACCGGGGGCCTGCGTGTCGACCTCGGTGTGCGTCAGCCCCTGCCAGTCGCCGAGATGGGTTTCCCTCAACCGCGGATCCACCCGGATCGGCAGGCCGGTCCGCTCCCCGAGCCGGATCGCCGTGTCGTAGGCGCGATGCAGATCCGACGACACGATGAGCAATGGCTGTAGCTTGCCGAGCACCTCGGCGGCGGCGATCGCTTGCGCCCGCCCGAGCTCGCTGAGTTGGGAATCCAGCTGCCCCTGCATGCGGCTGCCCGCGTTGAACTCGGTTTGCCCGTGCCGCAACATGATCAGCCGACGAATCGTCATTGCGCGCCCGCCGAGTCGTCGGGAACCGCGGCCAGGTCCACCGGCACGACCGGGCAGTCGCCCCACAACCGGTCCAGGGCATAGAAGTCGCGGTCGTCCTGGTGCTGGATGTGCACGACGATGTCGCGGTAGTCCAGCAGCGTCCAGCGGCCCTCCCGGGTGCCCTCCCGGCGCGCCGGCTTGTAGCCCGCCCTGCGCATCTTCTCCTCGACCTCGTCGACTATGGCATTGACCTGCCGCTCGTTGGACGCCGAAGCGATGACGAAGCAGTCGGTGATGACAAGTTGACCGGACACGTCGATCACGACGACATCGTCGGCCAGTTTCGAGGCGGCCGCGCCGGCGGCCACGGTCGCCATGTCGATCGCCTCCTGCGTGGCGGTCATGTGTTCTTCCCGGCGGGCAGGGTTGATCGGCTCACGGTGTCCTTCGATTGTTCGCCGCGATACAGCCGGCGCTTGGAGACGTACTGCACCACGCCGTCGGGCATCAGGTACCACAGGGGCCGGTGCTGCTCGGCGCGCAGACGGCAGTCGGTCGACGAGATCGCCAGCGCCGGGATCTCGACGAGCGTCAGCACGTCCTCCGCCAGCTCGCCCAGCACGCCGGTGATGTGTTCGCGCCGCAGCTCGTAGCCGGGCCGGCTGACGCCGACGAACCGCGCCAGCTCGAACAACTCCTCCCAGCCCTGCCAGGACAGGATGGAAGCGAGCGCGTCGGCCCCGGTGATGAAGTACAGCTGCGAATCGGGGTTGAGGGCGTGCAGTTCCCGCAGGGTGTCCTTGGTGTAGGTGGGCCCGGCGCGGTCGATGTCGACCCGACTCACCGAGAAGCGCGGGTTGGACGCGGTGGCGATCACCGTCATCAGGTATCGGTCCTCGGCGGCGGAAACGTGGCGGTCCTTCTGCCAGGGCTGACCGCTGGGGACGAACACCACTTCGTCGAGGTCGAACAGGTCGGCGACCTCACTCGCGGCAACCAGGTGCCCGTAATGGATGGGATCGAACGTCCCACCCATCACTCCCAGCCTGCGCAGCTGCTTTTGCACGATTTGCCAGCTTACTTGAGGCGGCGATCCGGCCCGATTCCTCAGCCCGCGGGCCGGTCGGCACCCCGGGGGCCTCCCGCGAGCGTCACGCCAGCGTGACGCAGGGAGGAAGAACGCCCTCAGACCGGTAGCAGCTGGTCGATCACGGCGGCGAGCTGCTTGGCCGACCGGCATTCGTGCATCGTGATGACCTCTTGGTAACGCGGCACCGCCGAGTCGCCGCTGCCCCACAGGTGTTTGGGCTCGGGATTCAGCCAGTGCGCGTGCCGGCTGGCGGTCACCATGTGGGCCAGCAGCTCGGTCTCCGGATTGCGGTAGTTGGTGCGGCCGTCACCGAGCACCAGCAGCGAGCTGCGCGGGGAAAGGACGTTGGGGAACGCCTGCACGAACGACGCGAAGGCGTTGCCGTAGTCGGAATGCCCGTCGCGGCTGTACACGCCGGCCTCCCGGGTGATCCGCTGGATCGCCACGGCCAGGTCGGCTTCGGGCCCGAACATGTGGGTGACCTCGTCGGTGGTGTCGATGAACGCGAACACCCTCACCCGCGAGAACTGTTGGCGCAGCGCGTGTACCAGCAGCAGGGTGAAGTGGCTGAACCCGGCGACGGAGCCGGACACGTCACACAGCACCACCAGCTCCGGGCGCGCGGGGCGGGGTTTGGCCAGCACCACGTCGATCGGCACGCCCCCGGTGGACATCGACTTGCGCAGCGTCTTGCGCAGGTCGATCACGCCCGCGCGGCTGCGGCGCCGCCGGGCCGCCAGCCGGGTGGCCAGAGTCCGGGCCAGCGGAGCCACCGCCCGTTGCATCTGGCGCAGCTGTTCGCCGGAGGCCCGCAGAAACTCGACGTTCTCGGAAAGCTGTGGGATGCCGTACATCTGGACGTGGTCGCGGCCCAGCTGCTCGGCGGTCCGCCGCTTGGTCTCGGCGTCGACCATCTTGCGCAATTGCGTGATCCGCTGCGCCGCCATGGCTTTGGCGATCTGTTCCTGGGTGGGCGTGGGTTCGTCGCCGTACGGGGCGAGCAGCCCGGCCAGCAGTTTGCCCTCCAACTCGTCCAGGGCCATCGCCTTGAGCGCCTGGTACGACGAGAACGACGGGCCGCGGCTGGAACTGTATTTGCCGTAGGCCTCCACGATGCGCGCGATCATCGCGACCAGCCGCTGGTCCATGTCGGCGAGCTCGGGGTTCTCGGTGAGCAGATCCAGCAGCATCTGGCGCATCGCCTCGACGTCGTCGGGCGGCAACGAGGTATCGCCTTGCGCGTCGGCCTCCTCGTCGGTCACCACCGCGCGGGTGCCCAGCGCCGCGGGAAACCACAGGTCGAACATGGCGTCGTAAGTCTCGCGGTGTTCGGGACGGCGCAACACGGCGCAGGCGATGCCCTCGCGCAACACCTCACGATCGCCCAAACCGAGGGTGGCCATCACCCGCCCGGCGTCCACCGTCTCGGACGGTCCCACCGAAATCCCCACCGCGCGAAGGGCTTCCACGAAGCCAACCAGGTGGCCGGGCAGCCCGTGCGGGGCGAGGGGCCGGGTCGGTCGGATGCGGCGGGGGGCCATCGGTGCGTCCCTAGTTCAACCGGAGCTCGCCGGTTGCGCGCTGCTGGTCGGACTGATGCTTGAGAACCACGCCCAGGGTGGCGGCAACGACGGAGTCGTCGATGGTGTCCAGGCCCAGCGCGAGCAGCGTCCGGCCCCAGTCGATGGTCTCGGCGATGGACGGCACCTTCTTGAGTTGCATGCCGCGCAGCACGCCGATGATTCGCACCAGCTCCTCGGCGAGGTGCTGGGGCAGCTCGGGCACCCGCGACAACAGGATGCGGCGTTCCAATTCGGGACTGGGAAAGTCGATGTGCAAGAACAGGCAGCGACGCTTGAGGGCCTCCGACAGTTCGCGGGTGGCGTTGGAGGTCAGCAGCACGAACGGCGTCCGCTCGGCGGCGATCGTGCCCAGCTCGGGCACGGTCACCGCGAAGTCGGACAGCACCTCGAGCAGCAGGCCCTCGATTTCGATGTCGGCCTTATCGGTTTCGTCGATCAGCAAGACCGTGGGCTCGGTGCGCCGGATGGCGGTCAGCAGCGGACGCTGCAGCAGGAACTCCTCGCTGAACACGTCGTCCTTGGTCTGGTCCCAGTCCCCGGAGCCGGCCTGGATGCGCAGGATCTGCTTGGCGTGGTTCCACTCGTAGAGGGCGCGAGCCTCGTCCACCCCCTCGTAGCACTGCAGGCGGACCAGTCCGGAACCGGTCGCCTGGGCGACGGCGCGGGCCAGCTCGGTCTTGCCCACGCCGGCGGGGCCCTCCACCAGCAGGGGCTTGCCCAGCCGGTCGGCCAGGAACACCGCGGTCGCGGTGGCGGTGTCGGGCAGGTAACCGGTCTCGGCCAACCGTCGCGAGACGTCGTCGATGTCGGCGAACAGCGGCTTGGGCCGGGCGGGCACGCTCACTATCTCGGTTCTCCTAAAGCACTTTTCGTCGCGGTCAGGCGGGGCGGATTTGCCCGTCGCCCCACGCGATCCACTTGGTCGAGGTCAATTCCGGCAGCCCCATGGGGCCGCGCGCGTGCAATTTCTGGGTGGAGATGCCGATCTCGGCGCCGAAACCGAACTGCTCACCGTCGGTGAACGCCGTCGACGCGTTGATCATCACCGCGGCGGCGTCGACGCCGTCGCTAAACCGTTGCGCCGCAGCCATATTGCTGGTGACGATGGCCTCGGTGTGCCCGGTGCCGTACTCGTTGATGTGGGCGATCGCGGCGTCGATGCCGTCGACCACCGCGACAGCGATGTCCATCGACAGGTACTCGCGGCGCAGGTCGTCCTCCCCCGCGTCCGCCGAGAACCCGCCGTGCACGGTCACGCCGGCATCCTCCAGGGCGGCCACCAACCGGGGCAGCGCCTTCTTGGCGATGGCGGCATCGACCAACAGCGTCTCGGCGGCGTTGCAGACGCTGGGCCGACGGGTCTTGGAGTTCAGCAGGATCCGTTCCGCCACGTCCAGGTCGGCGCCCTCGTGGACGTATACGTGACAGTTGCCCACGCCGGTCTCGATGGTGGGCACCTGCGCGTCGCGGACCACCGCGTTGATCAGGCTGGCTCCCCCGCGCGGAATCACCACGTCGACCAGGCCGCGGGCCTGGATCAGGTGCGTGACCGTCGAGCGGTCGGCGGCCGAAAGCAGTTGCACCGCATCGGCGGGCAGGTCCTCGCTGACCAGCGAAGCGCGCAGCACCTGCACCAGCGCCTGATTGGACCGGGTGGCCGAAGAACTTCCGCGCAGCAACACGGCGTTGCCCGACTTGAGCGCCAGACCGAAGGCGTCGACCGTCACGTTGGGCCGGCCTTCGTAGATCATGCCGACGACGCCGAGCGGCACGCGCTGCTGCCGCAGATGCAAACCGTTGGGCAGGGTGTAGCCACGCAGCACCTCGCCGACCGGGTCAGGCAACCCGGCGACCTGACGCAGGCCGGCGGCAATTCCCTCGACACGTCTGGGGTCCAGCGCCAACCGGTCGAGCATCGCGGTCGGGGTGCCGGAGGCCTCGGCGGCGCTGAGGTCTTCGGCATTGGCCGACAGGATCAAATCGGTGTGGGCCGCTATCGCGTCGGCCGCCGACCGCAGTGCCTGGTCCTTGGCGACCGTCGGCAGCAATGCCAGGACGCGGGACGCGACCCGGGCGCGGCGGGCGGCGTTGTGGACCTCCCGGCGCAAGTCAGACTCCCGCTGTTGAGCCCCACCGCTGAGGAATGGTGCTTGCAGACTCATTGAACCAGGGTATCGGGCCTTAACCGGCCAGGTGAGGCGGCCCGGGTATTACGGCATCCGCCCCGCGCGTAACGCGCCGACTATCAAGTCGCGGTCTCCGGTGGGTCAGCGAAGTGTTTTTGCCGCCGTCGGTACCCCGATGCGGGCCGGGCTGGTCCGTTCACGGTGCGTCACCTGTCGCACCTTGGCTTGTCGCTCCTCGATGAGTCGTCCTAAGTCTTGGAGCAGCAACGGCTTACGCATCACCAGATGCTCGAGGTGCTCGCGATCGATCTGCAGTGCCGTCACCTCGTCCAGCGCATACGCGCCGGCGAGGTTGGGCTGGCGGGTCAGCGCGGTCAGGCCTAGGAACGATCCCTCGTCCAGGGTGGTGACTGGCACCACCGAGCCGTCGTCGGTCGTCGCCGTCAAGCGCACCCGGCCGGCCACCAGGAAGGTCATGCCGGGCGAGACCTGGCCGGCGGATTCGAGGATTTCGTCGGCACCGTAGCGGACGAGCTTCGCGTACGGGACGAGCGATTGCTGATCGGTATGGCTCAGCCGCAACGCCGGCGCGACGACCGTGCGCAAGGCTTTTTCCACGCGTTGTTTGGTGGAGTAGTTGTCGTCGGCACCGTCAAGATGCAGGCGCGCCCGCCGCGCCGCATACCAAACCCAGCGCAGGAAGGTCGCTTCGGTGGCTTCGGCGTCGGCGGGGGACGCCAACCGGATGGTCGTGCGGTACTGGGCGCCGCCCAAGGAGACTGCGGTGGGCAAGATTCCGGGCCTGCGGGCCGGCAACGCCGTAGCGACCCGCGTGAGCATCGCGCACACCTTGTCCGGGGAATCGCCGGGCGCGAACTTGGTTGTGATCGCGCAGTCGTACGCGCGCGACGGGCGACTGAGGTTGGTGAACGAGGTGCTGGCGAGCATCGAGTTGGGCATGATGCGGATGCCGCTGCCGGTGTCGATGTGCACGGACCGCCAGTTCACTTCGACGACACGCCCCCGCGCGGTCCCGGTGTCCAGCCACTCATCGATCCGGAACGGCTGCTCGAACAGCATGAACAACCCGGACACCACCTGGCCGACGGAGTTCTGCAGCATCAGACCGATGACCACCGAGGTGACGCCCAGCGCGGTGAACAGGCCACCGATCCGGACGCCCCAGATCATTGACAGCATCACCGCCAGGCCGACGCCGATGACTCCGAAGCGGGCGACATCGACGAAGATGGTGGGCAGCCGTTTGCGCCAGCTCTTGTCGGGCGCGCCCTCGAACACGGTGGCGTTCAGCGCGGACAACACCAGCACGAGCACCAGCAGGCCGAACAGCGTGGTCAGGATCCGCACCGAGCCGTCTTTGGCGGGCACCTGCGAAGCCTCGACGAGCAGCAGCAACAACGCACCCAGCGGCAGCAGGTAGTTACGCAGCAGGCTTACCTGCCGGGCCAACTGGCTGTGTCGGCGGACCAGCGTGCGGTGCAGCTCGGTAAGCAGGATCAAGGCCACCGGGAATCCGACCGCTACGCCGATGGCCCAGTAGAACCACGATGAGTCGAACAGGTTCATGATCGCTCCGACAACCGGTAGATCGCCTGGTCGGTTCCGCTGACCGAAATGGTGCCGGCCGGCGTGAACTGCCGCACGTCCCGCATCGCCTCGTAGACCTGGGAGGTGACGTAGATACCCGATTGGTTTGCGCCACTTTGCATCCGGTAAGCGAGGCTGACCGCGGCGCCCCACATGTCGTAGACGAGCCCCGAGCGGCCCACCAGTCCGCTGATGACGTCACCGGTGCTGATGCCCACCCGAAGGCGCAGCTGGTGGCCGGTCTGGCCGTTGAATCTATCGATGATTTGGCGCATTTCGATAGCAAAGTCGACGCTGCGGTGGATGCTGTCCAGCCGCCGCGTGACCACACCGCAGCTGGCGAGATAGCCGTTATGGAACGTGCGAATCCGCTCGACGCCCAGAGATTCGGCCGCCGAATCGAACTGCCGGAACAGTTCGTCGACGATCCCGACGAGCTCGTCGCCGGATACATCCACGGAAACCTCGTCGAGCCCGACGATTTCGGCGAAGATGACGGCCACGCCCTGGTGTTCCAGCGCGATGGTCTCCTGACCCTCGCGATATCGCTGAACGACGGACTCGGGCATCAGCGCCAGCAACAGGCGGTCGTTCTCCCGGCGCTGTTCGTTGAGAAGTTCCTCCTTGATTGCCAGGCTGCGACTCATTTCGTTGAAAGCAGCGGTCAGGTCGCCGATCTCGTCGCGGGTGGTGACCGGGATGTCGACCTCGTAGTTGCCGGAGCTGATCTTCTGCGTGCCGGCCTGCAGCCGACGGATCGGCCGCAACATCAGTTGGGCCAGCACCATCGACGCCACGCAGATGGCGAAGATCATGATCGCCACCGCCAGCACTACCGTCCTGCTGAACCTGCCCAGGCGCGCGAAAGCGTCGGAGTTGTCCCGTGTCGCCAGGATCGACCAGTGCAGATCGGAGTTCGGCACGCTCAGCGGCGCGTAGGCTTCCAGCTCCCTGTTGCCCATATAGTCGGTGGCGCTGATGACTCCGGTCTGTCCACGTTGGGCGGCGCGAAGGCCCGCGGTGGGGACCGGCTGGACCAGGGTCGTGCCACCCAGCCGGATCGCTTCGTCGACCACGTCGGGCGGCGTGCCCGATGCCACCGCCTCGCGCCGGTATTCGGCCGGATCCTCCAGGAAAAGCCTCGAGTCGGAACGCATCAGGTTGTCGGCTCCGGCGAGGTAAGTCTCGGTCGACGGGCCCATTCCCGCGGCATCCCAGTGTTTGTCGGCGGTCATGATCCTGTTGATCTTCGAGATCGGCAGTGGCAGGGCCATGACGCCGTTGAATTTCCCGTTCATTCCCACCAGCGACACCGCCCACGCCGTGGGGGTGTCGAGTTCCGGCTGGTACGGCTGGAAGTCGGTGATCCAGACGAAGCTGAGATCGTTGGAGCGCAAGGCCTTTTGGTACGCATCGCGCAACTTGGATTCCCGGTAAGGCCCGGTCAGAATGTTGGTGCCCAAGTCCGGGCCCTTATTCACCGAATAGACGACGTTGCCCTGCATGTCCAGCAACAGCGCATCGGGGTATTCGAAGCGGCTGACGATCTCGCGCATGTAGAAGCCGTAGCGAGCGTTGGCCGCCGACCACGCACTGCCATCGCCGGCGTCGTCGACCTTCCTCGCCTCGGAGATCGAACGGTAGGGCGCGGTGTAGTAGGCCTGAAGGTACTTCTGCGCGTTGGAACTCGGGAGGATGGCGTTGCGATCGAGATCTTCACCCGTGATCCGTTTGATCGGCTTGATCATGTTGTCGTCGTAGTAGTTGACGATCGCCTGCTGCTGGGCCGGGTTGATCGTCGCATTGGACAACTGGGCGAATCCATCGGTGAACGCCGTCATCGCCTCGACGATGCTGAAGCCGCCGCTGTAGACGATCAGGGAGTTGGTCACCTCTCTGAAGAGCGACTGCACCTGGCGCGCCTGGGACTCGCGCAGTTCGGTGAGTCGCTCGGATTCGACTTGGCGCAGGGCGTTGCGGCCCGACGACGCCCCGATGAACCCGATCACCCCGATCGACAGGATGCTGGAGAGCAGCAACATCAGCAGCAGCTTGGATTGCAGGCCGATTCGGAAACGCCGACGGCGACGGAACTTATGGCGCTTGCGGGCCGGGCCTTGCTCTGTCACAGGCATTTCGGCCGGAGCCTGCCCCGCGGCATGTTCCGGTGTGGTGTTGGAAGCCGGCTCAGCGTCTCTTAGCTCGCTCGATGTCACTCGACTTCGCCCTTCCTCGGACACGCAGCATCGCTCACGCAGCACACTAGCGCGCGTGTCTGCAGATATGGGCGATTGCGCCAAAGCATTCGACGCCGACGCCGCCCAACCCTTCATTCAGCTAACGGAGCCCACTTATTCTTGGCGTTATGAGCGATGGGTGCGCGGAGGGTTGCGGTTGCGGGACGACCGAAGTGACGACCATCCGTCGCCCGGAGCGTGACGCCGAATGGGTTCGGGCTGCGCGCGTGGCGCGATGGCTCGCGTGGGCGAGCCTGGCGTGGATGTGCGCGGAGGGCGGGCTCGGCCTGTGGCAAGGGTTCACCGCCGGATCCGTCTCCCTGATCGGCTGGGCGCTGGGTAGCGCGGTCGAGGGCTTGGCGAGCGTGATCGTCGTGTGGCGGTTCACGGGTGCACGCACGCTGTCGGAGACCTCGGAGCGCCGGGCGCAACGTGGGGTGGCCGTCTCGTTCTGGCTCGTCGCGCCCTACGTCGCCTTCGAATCGGTCCGTAGCCTGCTCGCCGGGGCCCGCCCCGAAACGACATGGATCGGGATGGCGTTGACCGCCGCGGCGCTAATCCTGATGCCGCTTCTCGGCCGGGCCAAGCAGAGGCTCGGCAGGCGTCTGGACTCGCGGGCCACGGCCGGGGAGGGCACACAGAACTATCTTTGCGCTGCGCAATCAGCGGCGGTCCTTCTCACGCTGGCCGTCATCGCCGTGTGGCCGGGCGGCTGGTGGCTGGACCCGGCGGTCGGACTCGCCATCGCCGGCTTTGCGGTCCGGGAGGGCTTCGCGGCGTGGCGTGGCGAGGAATGCGCATGCTGACCCAGGCGCCAAAACCACGTCACGGCACACTGTTTGGCTCTTGGAATCGGCTAACGTCAACGTAATGGCACGGGTCTGTGTGGTCGGCAGCGTGAACATGGACCTGTCGCTGCGCGTCGATGCCCTCCCCTCTCCCGGCGAGACGGTGCTGGCGTCGTCGCTGACCTACGCGCCCGGCGGCAAGGGCGGTAACCAGGCGGTGGCGGCGGCGCGCGCCGGCGCACGGGTTCAATTCGTCGGCGCGATCGGTGATGACCCGGCCGCCGGCCAATTGCGCGCCCACCTGCTGGACAACGGCGTGCGCCTGGACGCCACCGCCGAAACGCCCGGGCCGAGCGGCACGGCGATCGTCGTCGTCGACGCCCACGCCGAGAACACCATCGTGGTCGCGCCGGGCGCCAACGGCCGGCTGGCGCTGGATGCCGCGGCCGTGCGAAGCGTCATCGCCGGCTGCGACGTGTTATTGACGCAGTTGGAAATTCCGGTGCAGGCGGCGGTGGCCGCTGCGCAACAGGCCCGTTCGGCCGGGGCGGTCGTCATCGTCAATGCCTCGCCGGCCGGCCGGGACCAGGACCCGCTGGCCGACCTGGCGGCCGCGGCCGACGTGGTGATCGCCAACGAAGCCGAGGCCGACGAATGGCCTTGGCGCCCAACACACTTGGTGACCACGCTGGGCGCGCGCGGCGCCCGGTACGTCGGTGTCGACGGCGAATTCCTGGTGCCCGCTCCCCCGGTGGCCGCGGTGGACACCACTGGGGCCGGCGACGTGTTCGCCGGAGTGCTGGCCGGCAGCTGGCCGCCGCATCCCGGTTCGTCTGCCCAGCGGCTGAGCGCATTGCGGCGCGCCTGCGCCGCCGGCGCACTGGCGACGCTGGTGCCGGGCGCCGGCAACTGCGCACCGGATGCCGAAGCGATCGACGCGGCGCTGCACGACGCCCGTTAGCCGGTGTCCCCGCCGACGTCGTGGGCGATTCTCAGGCCGTCGCCGGTCTCCATCTCCTCCGCCGTCTGGCTGAGCAGGACACGGCTGCGGCTCGGCGACAACACGGTCGACACGTAGTGATGCGGCGCCTCGGCCACGAACGATAGGCGGTTGACGCGCAGCAGCGCGGCGCCGATGGCCGTGCCGAGCAGGTGCGCGTGGCGCGGTCCGGCGATCTCGGCCGTGATCTCGTGCAGCACGCGGTCCACGACGACGCCCCCGTCCGATACCAGCTCGTAAAGCGGTCTGCGCCGCAGTTCCCGCTCGGTCAGCACGTCGGACCATTCCGGCGGCAGCCAGGCTTCGGTCACCATCAACGGCTCATCGGTTCGGCGTTGGCGCCGCACCCGCACTATCTGCAGCAACTCGCCGGGAGCTTCCAGCGCCTCACCGATGGCCCTCGGGGGACGGCGCTTCCCCAGCTCGACGACATCGACCTTGGTTTCGAATTGCGTCTGTCGCAGCCCCTGCATGAAGGAACGCCCCGCCGCCAAAACGCCCGAGACATCCGCTGGGCCGTGCGGCCGCACGAACGACCCGACGCCGTGCCTGCGCTCGATGTATCCCTGCTCGGCCAGGTCCCCCAGCGCCCGGCGCACGGTGATGCGCGATACGCCGAACTGGTCGCACAGGGTCTGCTCGGTGGGCAACGCGTCGCCAGGGGCGATGACGCCACGGTCGATCTCGTCGTGCAGCACCAAGAACAGCTGCCGGTGCAGCGGTACCCCGGCCGCCGCCGATACCGGCCCACCTTTGCCCTGCTGCACGGTCGTCAATGCTTCCACACGGCCTCCCTTGCGTACTCCGATCAGTTGTTATATGTATATAACAACTGATCCAGAACGCAGGGAGGCCCGATGAACGCCCCGGCCGCCACCGACCCGGACGGGCCGACCGGGCGACTTGCCACCTGGGTCGCCGGTCTCACGCTCGACACCGTCCCGCGTCCCGTCCTCGACCGTGCGAAACACCTGCTCCTGGACGGGATCGGCTGCGCGCTCGTCGGGGCGCAACTGCCGTGGTCACGCATCGCGACCGACGCCGTCCTCGCGCTCGAAAGTCCCGGCGACACCGTCGCCATCGGCACCGGACGCACCACCGGGGCGCCCGCGGCGGCGATCCTCAACGGCACCTTCATCCAGGGCTTCGAGCTCGACGACTTTCACCCCCTTGCCCCGCTGCACAGCTGCTCGCTGCTGATTCCCGCGCTGCTCTCGACGGCGTCCACGCGGCCGCACCGTTCGACCGGTGCCGACCTCCTGCTGGCCGCGATCGCCGGCTTCGAGGTGGGTCCGCGCGTCGGCTACACGCTGCACGGCACTCAGATGCTCGACCGCGGCTGGCACTCGGGCTCGGTTTTCGGCACCCACGCCGCGGCAATGGCGTCGGGAAAGTTACGCGGGCTGCCGCCGGCGCAATTGGAGGACGCCCTCGGGCTGGCCGGCACGCAGTCGGCGGGTCTGATGGCCGCGCAGTACGAGGCCATGAGCAAGCGCATGCACCACGGCTTCGCGGCGCGCAACGGCTTCTACGCGGCGGGACTGGCGGCGGCCGGTTACACCGGCATCAAGCGGGTGTTCGAGCGCGAATACGGCGGGTTTCTCAGCGTTTTCGGCGAGGGGCACGATCCCGACGCCGCGCCGCTGACCGGCGAACTCGGCCAACGCTGGGAGACCACCATCATCATGGTCAAGTCCTACGCCGCGATGGGTGGGGTGCACGCAGCGATCGACGCCGCCAGGCTGGTGCGTGAATCCGTTGCGCCCGAGGATATTTCGAAAATCGACATCACCGTGGGCGAGACCATCTACAAGCACGGCTGGTGGCAGCCGGACAGACCGCTGACCCCGATCGGCGCCCAGATGAACATCGGCTATGTGACCGCCGCGGCGCTGCTCGACGGCAACGTGCTGCCCGAGCAGTTCACCCCCGCCCGCCTCGATTCGGACGACATCTGGTCGCTCATCGCGGCGACGACGGTGCACCTGGACGAATCGCTCACCCACGCCGATTTCACCAAGAAATTCCGCACCGATGTCGCGGTCACCACCCGTGACGGTGCGGTCCACCGCGCCCGTGTGGCCTTGCCGCATGGCGCGCCCACCGACCCCGTCGCCAACGACGAACTCGTCGACAAGTTCCACTCGCTCGCCGACCGGGTCACCAGCCGGTCGCGCGCCGAAGCGATCGAGCGGGCGGTGGTCAATCTCGACGACCTCGACGACATCGACCAACTGACGGATCTGCTCGCGGCCCCGGTCGCGGGCGCGCTGGACTGAAAGGAAACTCATGGCCACTACCCCGGCCCGACAACGGCTGAAGGACATGCTCAGCACCCGGGAACTCATCGTCGCGCCAGGCGTTTTCGACGGCATCTCCGCACACCTGACGAAACGCACCGGCCACACCGCGGCGTACATGACCGGCGCCGGCGTGGCAGCCTCCGGCTTCGGCCTACCCGACATCGGGCTGGTCACCGCAACCGAGATGGCCGGCCGGGTCGCGATGATCACCGACGCGCTGGGTGACGTCCCCCTGATCGCCGACGCCGACACCGGCTACGGCGCGCCCATGAACGTGGTGCGCACCGTTCGCTCCTACGACGCGGCGGGGGTGGCCGCGATTCAGTTGGAGGACCAGGTCTTTCCGAAGCGTTGCGGCCACCTGCCCGACAAACAGGTGGTCGACACTGCGGTGTTCCAGCAGACTCTGGCCGCGGCGCTGGACACCCGCTCCGATGACAACCTGTTGGTGGTGGCCCGCACCGACGCGCGGGCGCCCCTCGGCCTGGACGCCGCCATCGAGCGCGCCAACCGGTACGCGCAGGCGGGTGCCGACATCATCTTCGTCGAGGCGCCGCAGGACGCCGGCGAGGTGGAGCGCATCGCGCGCGAAGTGGACGCACCCCTGCTGATCAACCTGGTGCTCGGTGGCCTGACACCGCTGCAGTCGGCCTCGCGGCTGCAGGAGTTGGGCTACGCCATCGCGATCCATCCGAGCAACCTCTTGATGCAGGCGACTTTCGGTATGTTGCAGAGCCTTTGCGAATTGAACGGCACCGACATCGCCGGCCACCTTCCCAGCACACCCGCCGATTTCTTCAACATGGTCGGAATGGCCGACTGGCTGGAACGCGACGCCCGCTACGCGCGTAAGGACCCCTCATGGGCATGACGATCATCGAGAAGATCTTCGCCCGCAAAGCCGGTCTGGATGCGGTGTCCGCGGGTGACACCGTCGTGGTCGACGTCGATATGACCGTGCTAATCGATTTGCAGTTCGCCACGATGTGGATTACGCCCAACCGGATCCACGACCCCGACAAGCTGGCGGTCGTCATGGACCACGCCGTTCCCGCACCGACAATAAAAGACGCCGCGGGCGGTCCGCGGGCCCGCGAATTCGTCGCCGATTTCGGCGTCGAACGGTTCTATGACGTCGGCCGGCACGGCATCTGCCACCAGGTGATCGCCGAGAACGGACTGGCGCGGCCCGGAGAAATCTTGGCCTGCACCGACTCTCACACCTGCGCGGCGGGCGCCTACAACACCGCCGCGCGGGGCCTCGGGCCCGCGGAGATCTATTCGATCATGTGCACCGGCACGACATGGTTTCAGGTCGCGCCCACAATCCGCTACGAGCTCGAGGGCGCCAAGCCCGAGACCGTCAGCGGAAAAGACATCTTCTTGCATATCGCCAACGAGTACGGCGATGCCCCGAACCGCAACCTGGAATTCGGCGGCACCGGCCTGGCCGGCATCCCGATGCATGACCGGCGGACCGTCGCGACCCAGTGCGCCGAGGTTTCCGCCGACTTCGCGACGTTCGAGCCCGACGACGTATTGACGTCGTTTCTCGACGACCGTGGTGTCACCGAATACGGTGCCGTCACACCGGATTCCGATGCCGCATACCAAGAGATCCGCCGTGTCGATCTGACGACACTGGAGCCCTACGTGGCGCGACCGGGAACGGTCAGCCGCAACGGGCTGCCCGTCTCCCAGCTGGACCGCCGCAAGGTCGACCAGGCCTTCATCGGCTCGTGCGCGAACGGACAGCTCGAAGACCTCGCTATCGCCGCACGGGTGATGCGCGGCAAGTCCGTCGCACCCGGTGTGCGCCTGTTGGTCACGCCCGCCTCCCAGGCGGTGTACCGGGAGGCCATGCGGCTGGGGTACTTGCAGGACCTGGCGGACGCGGGTGCGGTCATCACGAACTCCACCTGCGGCGCCTGTTTCGGCTACCACATGGGTGTGGTCGGTCCCGGAGAGGTATGCATCACCTCGAGCACCCGCAACTTCACCGGGCGCATGGGCAGCACCGAGGCCGAGATCTTCATGGCATCACCGGCCACCGTCGCCGCGTCGGCGATCACCGGCTACATCACCGACCCGAGGAGTGTGACGGCATGACCGTGGAGTTTCGGGGCAAGCTCTGGCTGTTCGGAGACAACCTCAACACCGACGCCATGTATCCGGCCTTCGCGATGAAGATGGATCCGTCCGAAGCCGCCAGGCACATTTTCTACGAGGTTCGTCCGGGTTGGACCGACCAGGTGTCCCCGGGTGACATCGTGGTGGCGGGCAGGAACTTCGGGCTCGGATCCTCACGGCCGGTGGCGGCCCTCTTCGTCGAACTCGGCGTCGCGGGACTGGTCGCCGAGGAATTCAACTCCTTGTTCTTTCGCAATGCCGTCAACGCCGGCCTCCCGGCCATGACCGTGCCCGACGCCACCAGCGTTTTCCACGAAGGCGACACGGCCACCTTCGACCTGACCGGCGGCACCTGGCGCAACGACACCACGGGTGCATCCGGACGCGTCCCCAGACTCCCCGGGCTCATCCTCGACATCATCGAAAGCGGCGGCGTACTGCCCCGGTTGGTGGAGCAGGGTTATCTTCCCAGCGAACTGGGTGATCTCCTGCGGTCGCCCACTGTTGCGATCCGCAGCGCGGGCAGCGGCGCATGACGGCGCTGCCGGGCCGGCTGCTGCGCGGCGTCCGCGCCGGCGCGCACCGAAGTCCCCTTGCCGGGCCGGCGTTCGATGCGCCCGCCTCCATCAGCCTCAGCAGCGCCGCGTTCACCGATGGCGGCGGCATGCCGGCCTCCAGCGCCGGCAAGGGCGTCGGGGACAATGTGTCGCCGCCGTTGCGGTGGAGCGCGCCGCCGCCGGGGACCCGGCAGCTGGTGCTCATCATCGACGACGTCGACGTGCCGCTGCCCCGCCCGCTGCTGCACACCGCCGCGGTGATCGAGCCGACGCTGGAGGGCCTCGATGCCGGCGGGTTGCAGCCCGACGCGGCAGGCCTGCGGTGCCTGCGAGCCGATCTGGGCCATCGCGGGTACGCCGGGCCGCGCCCGATCCCCGGCCACGGGCCGCACCACTACCGATTCCATGTGTTCGCGATCGACCAGCGGGTGCCGGACGGCATCGCCACGGCCAAGGCGCTGCTGGCCGCGATCCGTGGGCACGTGCTGGCCCGCGGCGTGCTGACCGCAACCTACGAACGCTGAGCGCGCGGGTCGACGCGACCCGCCTGACCTGCGGTTGGCAGTGGTTGGCAGCGTCTGGTGTCGATCTGGCAGTGGTTTGCGGGCAGCGTCAGTGGCGATCGTTGTCAGCCATCGACGAAAGGAACATCAATGTCCGCCACCACCATTGACCGCACGGGCACCCGGGACGGCCTGCTTCGCCTCGCCATGCGCGCCGACGCCGCCATCAGCGGCCTGGTCGGCCTGGCCGGTATCCCGCTGGTCGGCCGGCTCGCCGAGCTTTCGGGCACCACGAAGGCGTTCGAATACACCATGGCCGCGTTCTTGATCGGCTACGGCGTGCTCGTGTTCGGGCTCGCCAGCATGCGATCGGTGCTGCGCGCCGGTATGGGCGTCATCATCGCCAATGTGGCCTACACGGTGGCCGCCGTAGTTCTGGTGCTCGCGGATGTCTTCCCGCTGACCTCGGCCGGCATCGCGTTGAATCTGGCGGCGGGCGCCTACACGCTGGTGTTCGCGGAGTTGCAGTACCAGGGCTGGCGCCGCGCGCGGGCGTGAGCGGACGCTCGGGGCCGGTCCGATGATCCCGGGCGGGCCCCGAGCGGTCTACTCCTCGGGTATTTGCCGTTCGATCTCGTCGAGCCAGATGCGCGCGGACATGTCCGACGGGGCACGCCAATCACCGCGCGGTGACAGCGCACCACCGTGCGACACCTTGGGGCCGTTGGGCAATGCCGAGCGCTTGAACTGGCTGAACGAGTAGAACCGCTGCACGAAGATTCCGAGCCAATGCCGAATTTCCTTGAGCGAGTAGACCGGTCGCTTGTCGGCGGGGAATCCCGGCGGCCAGTTCCCCCGCTCGGGGTCGCTCCACGCGTGCCATGCCAGGAACGCGATCTTCGACGGCCGGAACCCGTAGCGCAGCACGTGGAATAGCGAGAAATCCTGCAGGGCATACGGTCCGACCTTGTCCTCGCTGCTCTGCAGCTCTTCCTCTTCGCCTTTCGGTACGAGCTCCGGGGAGATCTCGGTGTCCAGCACCGACTCCAGCACGTCGGTGACGTCGGACTCGAACTGGCCGGACGAGATGACCCACCGGATCAGGTGCTGGATGAGCGTCTTGGGGACACCGCCATTGACGTTGTAGTGCGACATCTGGTCGCCCACCCCGTAGGTCGACCAGCCCAGCCCGATTTCGGAGAGGTCGCCGGTGCCGAGCACGATGCCGCCGCGCTGGTTGGCCAGCCGGAACAGGTAGTCGGTGCGCAGGCCCGCCTGCACGTTCTCGAAGGTGACGTCGTAAACCTTCTCCCCGCGCCCGAACGGATGGTCGATCTCCTTGAACATCACCATTGCGGTCTCGGTGATGTCGATTTCGGAGAAGGTGACCCCGAGTGCCCGGCACAGCTCGATCGCGTTGCGCTTGGTGCGATCGCCCGTCGCGAACCCGGGCAGCGTGAACGCCAAAATGTCGCTGCGCGGCCGTTCCTCGCGGTCCATCGCCCGTGCGGCGACGATCAACGCGTGCGTCGAGTCCAGGCCACCGGAAATCCCGATGACGATCTTCGGATAGTTCAGCGCGCGCAGCCGCTGCTCCAGCCCGGACACCTGGATGTTGTAGGCCTCGTAGCAATCCTGTTCCAGGCGTTGCGGATCGGCGGGAACGAAGGGGAAACGCTCGATGTCGCGGTGCAATCCGATATCGCCGTCGGGCGGGTCCAGCCGGAAGTCGATGCGCCGGAACGAGTCGGCCGACCCGCGGTGGTGGCGCCGGTTGTCGTCGAATGTCCCCATGCGCAGCCGTTCCGAACGCAGCAGGTCGATGTCGACGTCGGCGACGCTGCGTCGCTCCCCTTTCGGGAAGCGCTCCGATGAGGCCAGCAGCTCACCGTTCTCCCACACCATGGTCTGACCGTCCCAGGCCAGATCGGTGGTCGACTCGCCCTCGCCCGCGGCGGCGTACACATAGGCGGCCAAGCACCGCGCCGACGCCGAACGGGCCAACAGGCAGCGGTCCTCTGCGCGGCCGATTGTGATCGGGCTGCCGGACAGGTTCGCCAGCACCGTCGCGCCCGCCAGCGCCGCTTCCGCGCTGGGCGGAATCGGCACGAACATGTCCTCGCAGATTTCCACGTGCAGCACGAAATCGGACACATCGGACGAGGCGAACAGCAGGTCCGGGCCGAAGGGAACGTCGGCGTCACAGATCCGGATGGTGCCGCGCTCGTCATCTCCAGCCGCGAGCTGGCGGCGCTCGTAGAACTCCCGGTAGGTGGGCAGGTACGACTTCGGCACCACCCCGAGCACCGTGCCCCGATGGATGACCACCGCGGTGTTGTAGATGCGCTGGCGGTACCGCAGTGGGGCACCGACAACAAGAACCGGCAGCAGATCGGTCGAGGACCCGACGATGCTCTCGATGGCGGCCGCGACGTCGTCGAGCAACAGGTCCTGCATCACGATGTCCTCGATGGAGTACCCGGACAACGTCAGCTCCGGGAACACCGCCAGCGCGACGCCGTCGTCGTGACAAGCCTGCGCCAACCGCAACACCGACTCCGCGTTGGCCGCCGGATCGCCGAGCGTGGTGTGATGCGTGCACGCGGCGACCCGGACAAAGCCCTGGCTGTAAGCGTTGTAAAAGTCCATCGCCCTTCCATTGTCGCCTGACCTGTGTCAACCCGCGGCCGCCGGGTATCCCCTCCATCATGAGCGATACTGCCGTCGTCGTGGTCGACATGATGAACACCTATCAGCATCCCGATGCTGAAGAACTAATACCCAATGTCGCCAGCATCATCGACCCCCTGGCCGATTTGGTCCGGCGCGCACGCGAATCCGACGACGTGGACCTGGTCTACGTCAACGACAACTACGGCGATTTCGCGGCCCAGTTCTCCGACATCGTCAGCTCCGCGCTCGACGGCGCGCGCCCCGATCTGGTGAAGCCGATCGTGCCGGCCGGGGACTGTCGCGTGATGACCAAGGTCCGGCACAGCGCCTTCTATGCGACCGCGCTGGCCTACCTGCTGAACCGCCTGGAGACCAAGCGGTTGGTCATCGCCGGACAGGTCACCGAGCAGTGCATCCTCTACACCGCGCTCGACGCCTACGTGCGCCACTTTACCGTCGTGATTCCGACCGACGCGGTCGCCGGCATCGACGCCGAGCTGGCCGCGGCGGCGCTGAAGATGATGGAGAAGAACATGTCCGCGGAGCTCACCACCGCCGCGGAGTGCCTCGGTTAACCACCCCGTGGCCGTACGCTGGACGGGGTGACCACCCCCCGCGCAGAATCGCCGGAGTTGGTCGCGTTGCTGGCCGGCCGCCGGATGGCGGTGCTGACGGGGGCGGGCCTGTCCACCGACTCCGGCATTCCCGACTACCGGGGGCCTGATTCCCCGCCCAGCAATCCCATGACGATCCGCCAGTTCACCTCGGATCCGGTGTTCCGGCAGCGGTACTGGGCGCGCAACCACGTCGGCTGGCGGCACATGGATGACACCATGCCCAACGCCGGTCACCGGGCGTTGGCCGCGCTCGAGCGCGCTTCGGTGGTGACCGGGGTGATCACCCAGAACGTCGACCTGCTGCACACCAAGGCCGGCAGCGAGAACGTCGTCAATCTCCACGGCACTTACGCGCGGGTGGTCTGCCTGGACTGCGGATACACCATGAGCCGCGCCGCGCTGGCCGAACAACTGGAAGCGCTCAACCCGGGATTCGTCGAGCGCGCCGAAGCGGTCGGCGGCCTCGCGGTGGCCCCCGACGCCGACGCCGTCGTCGCCGATACCACGTCATTCCGCTATCTGGACTGCCCGCGCTGTGGCGGAATGCTCAAGCCGGACATCGTCTACTTCGGCGAAAGTGTCGCCAAAGAGGTTGTCGACCAAGCATATTCACTGGTAGACGAGGCCGATGCACTGCTGGTCGCCGGCTCGTCGCTGACGGTGTTCTCTGGCTACCGCTTCGTGCGTCACGCCGCCGCGCTGGGCAGGCCCATCGCCATCATCAACCGGGGCCGCACCCGCGGGGATGACCTGGCCAACGTCAAGGTCGACGGCGGCTGCTCGGAGCTGCTGACGCTGCTGGCTGACGAGTTATCGCCGATAGCAGCGGGTTAGAACGTGCACGGCATGCTGCGCACGGCGTGAATGAAGTTGCCCGCAACGTAGGTGGGCTCACCCGCCTCAATGTCGGGCAGCTGCCGCAACAATTCGCCGAAGATGGCCCGCAGCTGCGCCCGGGCCACATGCGCGCCGAGACAGAAGTGCACCCCGCCGCCGCCGAAGCCGACGTGCGGGTTGGGGTTGCGGCTCAGGTCGAAACGCTCCGGATGGTCGAAAGCCTCGGTGTCCCAGTTCCCGGACGGATAGAACATCACCACCTTCTCCCCCGCCCGGATGGTCTGGCCGCCCAGCTCGACATCCGTTGCCGCCGTGCGCCGGAAGGTCATCACCGGTGAGGCCCACCGGATGAACTCCTCGACCGCCATGGGAATCCGGTTGTCGAAATCCTCGAGGAGCCAGGCGCGCTGATCGGGAAACTCCGTGAGCGCCTTCATCGCATGGCTGGTGGTCTGGCGGGTGGTGTCGTTGGCGGCCACGGCGAGCAGCACGAAGAACGCCGCCACGTCGGCGTCGGAAAGCCTGTCGCCGTCCACCTCCGCGTTCACCAGGCCGCTGAACAGGTCGTCGCCCGGCCGTTCGCGGCGGTCGGCGGCCAGCGCGCCGGCGACCTGGTGCAGATACATCTGATTCTCGACCAGGACCTCCAGCGGATTGCGCCCGTCGAGGTAAACGGGGTCGGCCCACGACACCAGCGCATCGGCGGCCCGCGCCACGCGCTCGCGCTCGGATTCTTCGATCCCCACCATGTCCGAGAGTGTGCGGATGGGCAGCTGCTTGGAACACTGCTCGACGAAATCGACGCCGCTGCCGGCGGCCCGGAGTTCTTCGACGATGGTCTTGGCGTTCGCCTTGATCGAGTCCTCGATGCGGCGGACCTGCCGCGGGGTGAACGCCGCGCTGACCAGCTTGCGCAGCTTGGTGTGCCGCGGTGGGTCCATCGCCAGGAAGGATTGCGACGCCTCGAGCAGTTCCACGGGAACGTTCTCGAAGATCACGCCTTTGCCGGACAGGAACGCCTCGTTGTTGCGGCTGACCGAGACGATGTCCGCACGCCGGGTTAGCGCCCAGTAGCCGGGATCGTCGGGATCGGACATCAGGGCGTCTTCGACCGGGGGGTGCCAGCTCACCGGGCGTTCGGCCCGCAGCACCGCGAATGAACGCTCGCGATCGGCCGCGGTGGTCGACCAAAACGCCCGCGAGGACAGGTCGATGGGGTCGTAGGCACGCCCGGGTTTCCCGGTCCCCGACATCCCGGTCATCACGGTCATTGGTGATCCCTCCGTTGCGTATGACGCCGGTCACAGACTCGCTTGCGACACTATTCCTAGACAGAGTGTCTAGTCAATACGTCAAACCACGTTCTATGCTGGGAAGATGCCATCGGTCACCCGGAAGCCGCAGGCCAACCGCGAACAGGAACGTCAGCAGCGGCGGGAGCACATCGAGCGCCGGCTGCTGGACGCCACCGAGCGGCTGATGCGCGACGGCGCCAGTTTCACCGAGCTCAGCGTGGACCGGCTGTCTGGCGCGGCCGGCATTTCCCGCGCGAGCTTCTACATCTACTTCGAGGACAAAGGGCACCTGCTGCGCCGACTCGCCAACCAGGTGTTCTCCGACCTCGCCGAAAGCGCGGATCGCTGGTGGAGCGTGGCCGGGCGGCACGATCCGGGCGACGTCCGCGCCGCGATGGACGGCATCATCGCCAGCTATCGGCGGCACCAACCGGTGCTGGTCGCGCTCAACGAGATGGCCGGCTATGACCCGCTGGTCGCGGCGACCTACCGCAACCTGTTGACCGCGGTCACCGGGCGGATGACCCGGGTCATCGAGGAGGGGCAGGCCGATGGCTCGATCCGGCCGCAATTGCCGGCGGCCACCACTGCCAACGCGCTGACCTGGATGGTCGAGCGGGCCTGTCAGCAGAACCTCCCGCTGAACCCGCACGACTACGACGCGGAACTGGCCGCCACGTTGACCGAGATCGTTTGGGGTGCACTGTATCTCACGGCCACCTCGGTGCGCTGATGCGCAGGCGACGTCGGTGGCCGTCTGTGACGGAGCCGACATAGTTAGCACACTAACTATTGCCGTACCATGTAAATATGGCGCCGCTGACCGCACCGGAGATCGACCCGCTCTCCCTCGAACAGCAGGTTTGCTTTGCGCTGAGCGTGACCAACCGCGCCGTTTTGGCGGTCTACCGGCCGCTGCTGGAGCCGTTGGGGCTGACCCACCCGCAGTACCTGGTGATGCTGACGCTCTGGGATCACCAGCGGGTAGCAAGGGAACAGCGAAACGCGCTGTCGGTCAAGGAGATCGCGGCCACGCTGCAGATGGATCCGGCCACGCTGTCGCCGATGCTCAAGCGCCTGGAGGCGCTCGGCCTCGTCACCCGTACGCGAAGCACCGTCGACGAGCGCTCAACTGATGTCAAACTCACCGACAGCGGCACAGCCTTGCGGCGCCGTGCGCTGAAGATTCCACCCGCCGTGATCGCGCGTCTGGGCGTCGACATCGCCGAACTTCAGCACCTGCACCAGGTGCTGACCCGCATCAACGCGGCCGCCTTGGCAGCGGGCGCCTTGCAGCAGTCCTGAACCCGCCGCCCAAAGGAGTCACTGTGACCGATCCCAAGACCCGCACCAAACCCAGCTTCTGGCAGCACATCGCCTACTCGTACGGTCGGTGCCTGCCCAGCTCGATGCGCGACTGGGTCGCCAACGATCTGGCGGGCAAGGGAGCCGTGCGCCGGCACATGATCCGCTGGGCCATCCCACCGCTGTTGGTTCTCGCGCCCTTCTGGCTGCTGCCCGCTTCGCTGTACGTGCACACCGAGATGACGGTGCCGCTCTACACCTGGGCCCTGCTGATCTCGCTTGCGTTGAACAAGGTCTGGCGTCGGCACCGGCTGGCGCAGCACGGGCTGAACCCGAACCTGGTCGACGTGCTCAAGAACAAGAAGCAAGCGAGGATGCATGAGGACTACGCCCTGCGTTACGGGCCGCGTCCCGAATCAGCGGCGTGGCAGGACAACAGCAACCCCTTCAGCTAGCCGCCTTAAACCGCCACCAGGTCGTCGGCATGCACCGCGGGCCTGCGCAACTCCCCCGGCAACTCGGAGGTCGACCGGCCGATCATGCTCGCGAGCTCGGTCGCGTCGTAGGCCACCACGCCACGGGCCACCATGGCCGCATCCGGGCCGCGCAGTTCGACGACGTCTCCGGCGTAGAACCGGCCCGACACCGCGGTGATGCCGGCGGCCAGCAACGAGCGACGCTGGGACACCACCGCACGCACCGCGCCCTCGTCCAGGGTCAGCGCGCCCGCCGCCTCGGCTGCATACCGCACCCAGAACCGGCGGGCCGACATCCGAACGGGCCGGGCGGCAAACACCGTGCCGACCGAGGCATCGGTCAGGGCGGTCGCGGCGTCGGCTGCGGCGGCCAGCAGGACCGGTACTCCCGCGTCGGCGGCCAGCGATGCCGACGACATCTTGGACACCATCCCCCCGGTACCGAGGTCGCTGCCCGGCCCGGCAACCACACCGGTCAGGTCCGCCGCGCCAGAGACTTCCGCAATGAAGCGGGCGCCCTGGGTTTTTCGGGGATCGGAGTCGTACAGACCGTCGATGTCGGAGAGCAGCACCAGGGCCTCGGCTCCGACCAGGTGAGCCACCAGCGCCGAAAGCCGATCGTTGTCGCCGAACCGAATCTCGTTGGTGGCCACCGTGTCGTTCTCGTTGACGATCGCCACCGCGTGCAGGGCCCGCAGCCGGTCCAGGGTGCGCTGGGCGTTCGTGTGCTGGGCCCGCATGGAGATATCGTGCGCGGTCAGCAGCACCTGCCCCACCGTGCGGTCATACCGCGCGAAGGCCGCACTCCACGCGTTCACCAGCGCGACCTGCCCGACGCTGGCCGCGGCCTGCTTGGTCGCCAAATCCTTGGGGCGACGGTTTAACCCGAGCGGTTCGATGCCGGCGGCGATCGCGCCCGAAGAGACGATGACGACGTCGGTGCCCGCCTTCATGCGCGTTTCGATGGCGTCGGCCAGCCCGGCCAGCCGACCCGCGTCGAACACCCCCGACGGTGTGGTCAGCGCGTTGGTCCCGACCTTGACCACCAGGCTGCGCGCGGTCCGGATGGCTTCACGGTGCGTGCTCACGACTCGTCACCGCGTTCGCGCCGCTGACGGCGGGCGGCCTTGCGCTCCGCGGCCCCGGTGCGTTCGCTGCGTTCCAGCCGCACATCGGTGCCTCTCCCAGACATCGCAACCTGTTGTCCCGCAGGCGTTTGCGGCTCCCAGTCGAATGTCATGTCCCCGATGGTCACGGCGCACCCGGGTTGCGCGCCCAGCCGCAGCAGTTCATCCTCGACACCCAACCGGGCCAGGCGGTCGGCGAGGTAGCCCACGGCTTCGTCATTGTCGAAGTTGGTCTGCCGGACCCAACGCTGGGGCCGCGCGCCCGTGACCACGAAGCCGCCCTCGCCGTCCGGCTCGACGGTGAAGCCGCTATCGTCGACGGGAACCGGCCGGATGACCGGCCGACGCGGCACCACCTGCGGGCGGGCGGCGTTGTATTCCGAGATCATCCGCCACAGCCCGAAGACCAACGGCTGCAGGCCTTCCCGCGATACCGTCGACACGAGGAACACCGGCCAGCCGCGTTCGGCGATGTCGTCGCGGACGAATTCGGCGAGTTCCCGCGCCTCGGGCACGTCGATCTTGTTGAGCACCACCGCCCGTGGCCGCTCGGCGAGATCGCCCAGGACCGAATCACCTTGCAGGGTGGGCGTATACGCGGCGAGTTCGGCTTCCAGCGCGTCGATGTCGGACATCGGGTCGCGGCCCGGCTCGGCGGTGGCGCAGTCGACGACGTGCACCAGCACCGCGCAGCGCTCGATGTGCCGAAGGAAATCCAGGCCCAGGCCACGGCCCTGCGCTGCGCCGGGAATCAGGCCCGGCACATCGGCGACGGTGAAGGTGTGCTCGCCCGCCGACACCACACCGAGGTTGGGCACCAGCGTCGTGAACGGGTAGTCCGCGATCTTCGGTTTGGCCGCCGAGATCGCCGACACCAGTGACGATTTCCCGGCCGAGGGAAAACCGATGAGGCCGGCATCGGCGACGGTCTTGAGCTCGAGCGTCAGGTCCCGGGCTTCGCCCTGCTCACCGAGCAGCGCGAAACCGGGGGCCTTGCGGGCCCGCGACGCGAGTGCGGCGTTGCCCAGGCCGCCACGGCCACCGGCCGCGGCTTCGAAGCGGGTGCCCGCACCCACCAGATCTGCCAGCAGCCGGCCGTTTTCGTCCAAGACCACGGTGCCGTCGGGAACCTTGACTTCCAAGTCCGCGCCGGCCGCACCGTCGCGGTTGTTGCCCATCCCCTGTTTGCCCGACGGCGCGGTGACGTGCGGATGGAAGTGGAAGTCCAGCAAGGTGTGGACCTGCGGGTCGACGACGAACACGATGCTGCCGCCGCGGCCGCCATTGCCGCCGTCGGGGCCGCCCAGCGGCTTGAATTTCTCGCGATGGACCGACGCGCAGCCGTTACCGCCGGAACCCGCGCGCGCATGGATGACGACCCGATCGACAAATCGAGGCATCGAATACCAGCCCTTCGAATGTCACGCCAGGGCGAATACCTCGCGAAGCCGCCGAAACGTTCCCCGCACGGGGGCGGTGCCCCCGGCTCGTGAGGCCTAGACCTGGGGCGTGATGCTGACGGTTTTGCGGCCGCGCTTGATGCCGAACTCGACGGCTCCGGCGGCCTTGGCGAACAACGTGTCGTCACCGCCACGCCCGACGTTCAGGCCGGGGTGGAACTTGGTGCCACGCTGGCGAACGATGATCTCGCCCGCCTTGACGATCTGGCCGCCGAACCGCTTCACGCCGAGCCGCTGAGCGGCGGAATCCCGGCCGTTGCGCGAGCTGGAAGCGCCCTTCTTGTGTGCCATGTCTGTCGCCTCCCGCTACTTGATTCCGGTGACCTTCAGGACCGTCAGCTGCTGACGGTGCCCCTGACGCTTGTGGTAGCCGGTCTTGTTCCTGAACTTGTGGATACGGATCTTCGGGCCCTTGGTGTGCTCGAGCACCTCGCCGGTCACCGCCACCTTCGCCAGCGCGGCGGCGTCGGTGGTCACCTTCGCGCCGTCCACGACCAGGGTGACGGGGAGCGACACGTTCGCGCCCGGGTCGGAGTCGAGCTTCTCGACCTTGACCACGTCCCCGACGGCGACCTTGTACTGCTTGCCGCCCGTCTTGACGATTGCGTAGGTCGCCATCGTTGCTCCTGCCTTCTTTCCTGTGCTCAGCCGCTCTTCGGCTCTTCGCGTGCGAGCCACCGGCGGTGCGCTCGGACAAAGCTAAGTGGGTCTGGGTTGCGGGTCTGCGCCGGCTGCCCGGGAGTCCCGCTGTCGCCGGCCAAAGTCCACCCGGCCTGACGACAACTGTCCTAGGGTACTTGACCAGCGGCTACAGGGTCAAACTGGTCCAGATCAGTCCGCGTGGATGGGCGGGCCCGCCGGTCTGCCTGCCGCGCGGCGCCGCCGCGGACGTTCGAAGCCCGGTCCGCCGTTGACGGACCCGTCGGAATCCTCGTCGGAATCGGAGTCATCGGAGTCGGAGTCGTCCTCGACGTCCAGGTCGTCGTCCATCTCGAGGTCCTCGTCGTCCTCGCCGAGGTCGTCCTCGTCGTCGAGATCCTCGTCGTCGTCGTCGTCGAGATCGTCCTCAGAGTCGTCGGTGTCTTCGTCGGTGTCTTCGTCGGTGTCTTCGAAGTCCTCTTGGTCGGTGTCCTCCACGTCGGCCACGCCCCGCTGCTTGCGCTCGTCGAGCTCGTCGGTCGCTTCCTCGGCGGACTCGTCTGACTCGTCGTCGTCACGGTCGGCCTGCGCGGACCCGCCGGCGGCCATCGCCTTGAACATCGGGTGCTCGCCGGGAGCATGAGCCGGCACCTTGGCCACCACCGGCTCCTCGGTCCCTTTCTTCTTGGAGCGCCTGCCGCGGCGACCACCGGACTCCGACTTGCGTCCGTTCGAGGGGGCCGAATCCACCGGGTCGGCGTGCAGCACGATCCCCCGGCCGCCGCAGTGGGTGCACGACGTCGAGAAGGCCTCGATCAGCCCGGTACCCAACCGCTTGCGGGTCAGCTGGACCAGACCCAGCGACGTCACCTCGGACACCTGATGGCGGGTGCGGTCGCGCGCCAGCGCCTCGGTGAGCCGCCGCAACACCAAGTCGCGGTTGGACTCGAGGACCATGTCGATGAAGTCGATGACCACGATGCCGCCGATGTCACGCAGCCGGAGTTGGCGGACGATCTCCTCGGCCGCCTCCAGGTTGTTCTTGGTGACCGTCTGCTCGAGGTTGCCGCCGGACCCGGTGAACTTGCCGGTGTTGACATCGACCACCGTCATGGCCTCGGTCCGGTCGATCACCAGCGTGCCGCCCGAGGGCAGCCAGACCTTGCGCTCCATCGCCTTGGCGAGTTGCTCGTCGATGCGATGCACCGCGAAGACGTCGGGCCCCGGCTGACCGTCGGCGCCGCTGGGCGGTTCGTACTTGTTCAGCTTCGAAACCAGGTCGGGCGCAACGGAATTCACATAGTCGGTGATCGTCGTCCACGCCTCGTCGCCGGAGACGATGAGGCCGGCGAAGTCCTCGTTGAACAGGTCACGGATGACCTTGACCAGCACGTCGGGCTCTTCATAGAGCACGACGGCCGCGCCGGCGGCCTTCTCGGTGATCTCGCCCGCCTTGGCCTCGATTTGCTTCCAGCGCTCCTGCAGCCGGGTGACGTCGTTGCGGATGTCGTCTTCTTTGACACCCTCGGATGCGGTGCGGATGATCACCCCGGCATCGGACGGCACCACTTCGCGCAGGATTTCTTTCAGCCGCTGCCGTTCGGTATCCGGCAGCTTGCGGCTGATCCCGGTCGACGACGCGCCCGGCACGTAGACCAGGTAGCGGCCGGCCAGCGATACCTGGGTGGTCAGCCGGGCGCCCTTGTGCCCGACTGGGTCCTTGCTCACCTGGACCACGACGTAATCGCCCGGTTTGAGCGCCTGTTCGATCTTGCGGTCGGACCCGCCCAGGCCGGCGGCTTCCCAGTTGACCTCGCCGGCGTAGAGCACGCCGTTGCGGCCGCGGCCGATGTCGACGAACGCCGCCTCCATCGACGGCAGGACGTTTTGCACGATCCCGAGGTAGATGTTGCCCACCAGCGAGGCGGACGCGGCCGAGGTCACGAAGTGCTCGACCACGATGCCGTCCTCCAGCACGGCGATCTGGGTGTAGCGCGCCCCCTGATGCGGCGGCTCGGTGCGGACCCTGTCGCGCACGACCATGATTCGTTCGACGGCCTCGCGACGCGCCAGGAACTCCGCTTCGCTCAGTACCGGCGGACGACGCCGCCCGGCGTCGCGGCCGTCACGGCGCCGTTGGCGCTTGGCCTCCAGCCGGGTGGAGCCGTCGATGCCCTTGATCTCGGCGTTTGACGAGCCATTTCCGCCATTGCCGCCGTTCTTCCCGCTGCGGGGCGGCCGCTCGTGCACCACCGTGTTGGGCGGGTCGTCGGAAGATGCGTTTTCATCACCGTCGTCGCCCGAGCCCGACTTGCGTCGCCGGCGCCTGCGGCGGCGGCGGTTGCCGCCCTCCGCCGAACCGTCATCGCCGGTGTCGGAGTCATCGGAGTCGTCGTCTTCGCCGTCGTCGTCCTCGGCGTCGGAGGAGTCGCCCTCTCCCGCCTTCTGGCCCCGTTGTTGCGGCTCGTCGTCGTCGCCCGAGTCGTTCTGGTTGTCGGGTCCGCCCTGCTCACCCCGGCCGCGGCCGCGCCCGCGTCGGCCCCGTCGGCGCCGCCGGTTGGCCGGTCGATCGGCCTGCTCGTCGTCTTCGTCGTCGGCGTCGGAATCATCGGAGTCGGTGTCGTCGTCGGCGTTGCCGTCGTCTTCCTCCGCCTGTACCGGCTGCGGCGCGACGAACAGCGGCATGTAGTGCGGCCGCTCGACCGCCGTCTCGAGCATCAGCCGGGATTCGGGTTCCCCGGCCGCGGCGGCGTTCTCGCCGCCGGCTCCGGCGTCCGCGGCGCCCTCATCGGGCTGGGCAGCCAGCAGATCGCGTACCCGTACCGCGTCATCACGGTCCACGGTGGAGTGCGCGCTGCGTATCCGTCCGTCGAGGGCGCTGAGCGCATCCAGCACTCGCTTACTGGTCGTCCCCAGCGTTCGGGCGAGCGAATGGACTCTCAGGCGGTCCGGCAGTTCGTCGTGCCGAGTCGGCTCTTCGGATGACTCTGCGGATGGTGCACCGTCTACCACGTATTCTCCTCAAGCCCCCGGGCGCGTCCTTGCGACGCGGCCACGCGAGGGCTTCGCTATGGGCCCGGCTAACTTCCCCCGGGCTTGTGATGGTCTCGCCCCGAGCGGTTCGCGGGGAATGCACTCGGCGCCGTGCTGAATGATGGCCTGACATGCCGCGCACCAACGCCGGGGTGGCGATGATCGCGCTTGTCTAAGTCTTCATTCGGGTGTCCGAAGCCGGTCCGGCGACGTTCACCCTCCGTCAGTATCCCACATCACTCGGCGAGCCCCACCAACCCGTGAGCCAACGGGCCGTCAGCGGCGCGGCGCGGCCCCGTTAACCGGGGCGCTACGCGTCGGGAAACCAGAGCGCGATCTCGCGCTTTGCGGAGTCGGTCGAATCGGACCCATGCACGAGGTTGAACTGCGTCTCCAGCCCGAAATCGCCCCGGATCGTGCCGGGTGTGGCCTTCTCCACCGGGTCGGTTCCGCCCGCGAGCTGCCGAAACGCAGCGATCGCCCGCGGTCCCTCGACGATTGCCGCCACCACCGGACCCGAGGTGATGAACTCCAGCAGCGAGCCGAAAAACGGCTTGCCCTCGTGCTCGGCGTAATGCTCGGCGGCCAGGTCTTCGCTGACGCGCCGAAGCTCCAGCGCAGCGATGCTCAGGCCCTTCCGCTCGATGCGGCCGATGATTTCCCCGACCAGCTGCCGCTGGACGCCGTCTGGCTTGATCAGTACCAGGGTCCGTTCGGTCACGGCGCACAGCGTACAGAACCGGGCGGCGATCGGTCGGGCGGCGAGTGCGGCGGGGTCCTCTGGGGGCCGCCCCTACCGCTGGCGGCGTTGCACCTCGGCCCGGAAGTACGCGATCAGAGCCCACAATCCCGTGAACAGCACCCCGATGATCCCCACGCCGGGATACACCGCAAAGCCGGCAAGCAGGAGGACTTGGACGCCCAGGTTCACCCAAATGGCCCAGGGTTTGCGCTGCACCCCGCCCAGCAGGATGAGCAGCGCGGCCACCCCGATCAGATAACCCAGCGACACCGGCGTCAGTCCACCGCCGACGGCGCTGACCACCGGAATCGCCAGCAGCACCACGATCGCTTCCAGGAGCAGCGTCGCGGCCATCACCGCGCCGAAGCTCTTCCAGGGGTCCGCCCGGTTCTGGTCGGTCATTCCGGATCCCGACCGAACAGGGTCCGCGCCGCCCCGGCGGTGACGACCGAGCCCGTGATGACGATTCCCGCGCCGGAGAAGGCTTCGGGTTCTCCGTCCACCGTCGCGTCGTCGACCAGGGCGGTCGCGGCGTCGATGGCGTCGCGCAGGTTCTCGGCGGAAAACACCCGATCGGGCCCGAACCGCTCCCCCGCCGCCAGCGCCAGCGACTCGACGTCCAGTGCCCGCGGCGACCCGTTGTGGGTCACGACGACGGCATCGAGGACCGGCTCGAGCGCCCCGAGGATGCCGTTCACGTCCTTGTCGGCCAGCACGCTGAGCACGCCGACCAGGTAGCGGAAGTCGAATTCGTCGCTCAGGGTCTGCGCCAGCGCGGCCGCACCGGCCGGGTTGTGGGCGGCGTCGATGAAAACGGTCGGCGCGCTGCGCATGCGTTCCAGCCGGCCGGGGCTGGTGACCGCGGCGAACCCGGCCCGCACCGCCTCGACGTCGAGTTGCCGCTGCGCCCCGGCGCCGAAGAACGCTTCCACCGCCGCGAGTGCGACCGCGGCGTTGTGCGCCTGGTGTTCGCCGTGTAGCGGAAGGTAGATGTCGGAATACACCCCGCCGAGGCCCTGCAGCCGCAGCACCTGCCCGCCGATCGCGACCCGACGCTCCAAAACCGCGAACTCCGAATCTTCGCGGGCCACCGCGGCGTCGGCCCGCACGGTCTGGGCCAGCAGCACTTCCATCGCTTCGGGCGCCTGGCGCGCGATGACGGCGACGGTGTCGGGTGCGCCGTCGGAAGCCTTCGTGATGATGCCGGCCTTCTCGGCGGCGATGCCGGCGAGGTCGTCACCGAGGTATTCGACGTGGTCGATGCCGACCGGGGTGATGACCGCCACCGGGGCGTTGATGACGTTGGTGGCGTCCCACCGCCCGCCCATGCCGACCTCGATGACCGCGACGTCGACGGGCGCGTCGGCGAACGCGGCGAACGCCATGGCGGTCAGCACCTCGAACTTGCTCATCGCCGGGCCGCCGGCGGCGTTCGATTGCGCGTCGATCATCTGCACGAAGGGCTCGATCTCTCGATACGTCGCGACGTACTGCGCCGGGGTGATCGGACGACCGTCGATCGCGATCCGCTCAACCGCCGACTGCAGGTGCGGGCTGGTGGTTCGCCCGGTACGACCGTGCAGCGCGGTGACCAGCGCGTCGACCATGCGCGCCACCGAGGTCTTGCCGTTGGTGCCCGCGATGTGGATCGAGGGATAGGCCAGTTGCGGTGAGCCCAGCAAGTCCATCAGCGCGCTGATCCGGGTCAGGCTCGGCTCGATCTTCGTCTCCGGCCAGCGTTGGTCCAGCAGGTGTTCGACCTGCAGGAGGGAGGCGATCTCGTCCGGCGTGGGAGCCAGGCTGGTGGCCTCGCCGGGCTCGGACCAGTCGGAGGGCTCGCTCACTGCAACCCGGCCAGCCGCGCGTTAATCCGGTCGGTCTCCTCCTGCGCCACGCGCTGGCGGTCGCGGATCTTGTCGACGACCTTCTGCGGGGCCTTGGCCAGAAAGTCTTCGTTGGCCAATTTGGCTGTGGTCGAGGCCAATTCCTTCTGCGCCGCGGCGAGGTCTTTCTCCAGGCGGCGGCGCTCGGCGGCGACATCGATGGTGCCCGAGGTGTCGAGCTCGACGACGACCGTGCTGTTCATGCCGGGACCGAGCCGCACCTCCAGCGACACCGACGGCTCGAACGCATCGCCCGGCGCGGTGAGCCAGGCCAGCGATGTCACCGCGGCCACCTGGGTGCTCAAATCGGCGCTGTCCATGCCGCCCAGCCGGGCCGGCACTTTCTGCCGATCGGCCAGGCCTTGATCGCTGCGGAACCGGCGGACCTCGGTGACCAGCCTTTGCATGTCGCTGATCCGTTGCAGGGCAACCGGATCCAGGTCGATACCCGACGACCCCGGCCAGTCGGCGATCACCAGCGACTCCTGGTTGGTCAGGGCTTGCCACAACGCCTCGGTGAGGAACGGGATGACCGGGTGCAGCAACCGCAGCAGCGTGTCCAGCACAGCGGCCAGCACCGCGGTGGTCTGTGCGTTCCCCTCGGCCAGCTGGGTTTTGGCCAATTCGACGTACCAGTCGCAGAATTCGTCCCACGCGAAGTGGTAGAGCGCCTCGCAGGCGCGACTGAACTCATAACCGTCCAGGGCCGAATCGACCTCGGCGCGAACCTCTTCCAGCCGTCCCAGGATCCAGCGGTCGGCATCGGTCAGCTCGTCCTGCGCGGGCAACGGTGCGACGTGCGCACCATTTAGCAACGCGTAGCGGGTCGCGTTGAAGAGCTTGGTACAGAAATTCCGCGACGCCCGGACGGCGTCCTCGCCGACGGCCAGGTCGCCGCCGGGGCTGGCGCCGCGGGCCAGCGTGAACCTCAGCGCGTCCGCCCCGAACGTGTCCAGCCAGTCGAGTGGGTCGATGACGTTGCCCTTGGACTTGCTCATCTTGCGGCCGAATTCGTCACGGATCAGCCCATGCAGGAACACATCGGTGAACGGCACCTGTGGGCCGCGGCGACCGTCGAGCGTGATGGTGTCGTCGCCGCCGACGAAGGTGCCGAACATCATCATGCGGGCCACCCAGAAGAACAGGATGTCGTATCCGGTGACCAAGACGCTTGTCGGATAGAACTTTTCCAGCTCGGGGGTCTGCTCCGGCCAGCCCAGCGTGGAGAACGGCCACAGGGCCGAGGAGAACCAGGTGTCCAGCACGTCGGGGTCTTGCTCCCAGCCCTCCGGCGGTGTCTCGTCAGCGCCGACGCACACCTGCTCCCCGTTGGGCCCGTACCAGATCGGGATGCGATGGCCCCACCACAGCTGCCGCGAGATGCACCAGTCATGCATGTCGTCGACCCAGGCGAACCAGCGTGGCTCCAGGCTGGCGGGATGAATCACGGTGTCCCCGTTGCGAACCGCATCGCCGGCGGCTTTGGCCAGCGATTCCACGCGCACCCACCATTGCAGTGACAGCCGCGGCTCGATCGGCTCACCGCTGCGTTCAGAATGCCCGACGCTGTGCAGGTATGGACGCTTCTCCGCGACGACACGGCCTTCGGCGGCCAGCGCTTTGCGCACCGCGACCCGGGCCTCGAATCGGTCCATGCCGTCGAATTGCGTTCCGGTATCGGCGATCCGGCCCTTGGTGTCCATGATCGAGAGCATCGGCAGTTGGTGCCGCAGGCCGATTTCGAAGTCGTTCGGATCGTGGGCGGGCGTGACTTTGACCGCGCCAGTGCCGAATTCGGGGTCCACGTGTTCGTCGGCGACGATGAGGAGCTGCCGGTCGACGAAGGGGTGGGGCAGGGTTGTGCCGACCAGATGCCGGTACCGCTCGTCCTCGGGATGGACCGCGATGGCGGTGTCGCCGAGCATCGTCTCGACCCGCGTGGTCGCGACCACAATGTGGGGTTGCGAGTCGTCGAGGGAGCCGTAGCGGAACGACACCAGCTCACCCTCGACCTCTTCGTAGTTGACTTCGATATCGGAGAGCGCGGTTTCGAGCACGGGCGACCAATTGACCAGCCGCTTGGCGCGGTAGATCAAGCCGGCGTCGTAGAGCCGCTTGAAGATGGTGCGCACCGCCCGCGACAGGCCCTCGTCCATGGTGAACCGGTCGCGGCTCCAGGCCACCCCGTCGCCGAGCCGGCGCATCTGGCCGCTGATCGCACCCCCGGACTCGCGCTTCCAATCCCAGACCTTTTCGACGAACAGCTCGCGGCCGAAGTCCTCTTTGGTCTTGCCGTCGACCGCAAGCTGCTTTTCCACCACGCTCTGCGTCGCGATGCCGGCGTGGTCCATGCCCGGCTGCCACAGCACCTCATAGCCCTGCATCCGTTTGCGACGGGTCAGGGCGTCCATCATGGTGTGTTCCAGCGCGTGGCCCATGTGCAGGCTGCCGGTCACGTTCGGCGGCGGCAGCACGATCGAGTAGCCGGGTTTGGCACTCGTCGGGTCGGCCTCGAAGTAGCCCGCGTCGAGCCACTTCTGGTAGATCGCGCTTTCGGCGGCAGCGGGATCCCACGACTTGGGCAGGTCGGTGGCGGGGCTGCGGCTGGCGGTCACCCGTCAATTCTAGGGAGCGCCGTTCACCAGGATGTAAGTGCCCAAATCGCCGGTGAGTCAGCTCACTATGGCAGTCGGTCCACGTGCAGCGTCACACCCGCGGTTGGGAACCTGGCCAGCAGCGCGTCGCCCATGGTGGCCGCGGGAGTGAGGACACCGCGCAGATCGGTGAGCTTGTCACGGTCGAATGCCAGCGCGAGGCCGCACTCGCCCAACAGCACAGAGGTCGCCTTGTAGCCGGGGTCTCCGCGCTGCTCCATGCGCGCCACGTATCGCGCGCCGCTGGTTGTGGTGGTGTAGGTCTCGACGCGGTAGTGACCGCGCTCGCGGACCGCCGCGCTGGGTCCGGTGCCGGGCTTCGGGATGACGCGTTCCACCAGGCGGCGAGGCAACAACTTGAAGTAGCGGCTGCCCAGCTCCATGCTCGCGTTGCCCACGCCGCTCAAGACGGCGGATCCCACCGGCGCCAGGGGCGATGACCCCAGGCTCATGCTCTCGGTGTAACGGAACCGCCGGCCGTAGGCCCAGTCCAGTAACGCGTTGCTGCGCCGGACGATTCGGGTGTTGGCCGGCGCCATCATGAATCCGCCGGTCCACAGACCAGCCAGTTCGGGTGCGATGTCGCGACCACGACGCCACGGTAAATCGGGCTGGCGGCCTAACTCCGGTTCGGCGGCGCGATCGTTGCTCAGGGTGTAGGGGTCGGCCAGTTGGCGACGGATATCGGGATCCCCGGAGGCGGCGTCGAGGACTTCCAGCAGCGAGGCGATGGTGCCGCCGGACAGTCCACCGGAGAGGGAGCGCACGACGAAATCGGTCTGGGCCAGCTCACCCACGCCGTCGTCGCGCGCCGCAAGGTACAGCGCATACACCGTGAGATCCGAGGGGACCGAATCGAATCCGCACGCGTGCACGATGCGGGCGCCGGTGTCGGCGGCCTGCTTGTGGTACTGGTCGATGCTGTTGCGGATGAAGGGCGGTTCGCCGGTCAGGTCGGCGTAGTCGGTGCCCGCCGCGGCGCAGGCGGCCACCAGCGGCAGCCCGTAGCGGGTGTAGGGCCCGACCGTGGTGATCACGACCTGGGTGCGGGCCGCCATCGCGTTCAGCGTCGACGGCGACGATGCGTCGGCGGCGACCAGCGGCCAGGATTGCGCCGTTTCGCCCAGCGTGTCGCGGACGGCCCGCAGCCGCTCGGTTGACCTGCCGGCCAGCGCCACCCGTGTGCCCGGACCCGTTCGTGCCAGGTATTCGGCGGTCAACTTCCCGACGAAGCCGGTCGCCCCGTACAACACGATGTCGAATTCGCGCGGCGTTGCGGTCACCGGCCCGACGCTACCGGACCCGCCAATAAGTAATGCCGGGCCCAAAGCCCGGCATTACTTATTGGTGCGTTGGTCAGCCGCGACGCCCGCAGACCGGCCACGCGCCGATGCCCTGCGAGTGCAGCACGTTCTCGGCCACCCGGATCTGCTCCTCACGGCTGGCACCGGAGGGGGAACCCGACCCGCCGTTGGCGTGCCAGGTGCTCGGGGTGAACTGCAGGCCGCCGGCGAAGCCGTTACCGGTGCTGATCGACCAGTTGCCGCCCGACTCGCACTGCGCGATGGCGTCCCAGTTCACGCTGTACGCGTGGACCGGAGGAGGCGGCGGGGCCTCCGGGCCCGGAGGCGGCGGCAGGTTCGGGTCGAAACCCGCGGGTGCCGGCGGCGGGGCGTCGGGTGCCGGGGG